>JACCTF010000073.1 GCA_013812565.1 Pyrinomonadaceae bacterium
GTGCAGCGGCGAAGGAGGCTCCGATTAGTCCGCAGCCGACAACCGTTATGCGTTTCCATCTCACCAAATTATTATGCTCCACAAAGTTTTCAGCTAGAGTTAACGAACGAAGGTGTTCTCATACACCTTTCATCACGTCGTGCTCATCGCCACTTCACTTGTCACAACGGCAAGTTTGCGCACGGGTTCGCTGAGGCTTGCGGTCAATTGCGCGAATCCTGCAAAGTCAAGCGACTGCTCTCCATCCGAGAGCGCACGCTCCGGGCACGGGTGAACCTCAACGATCAACCCATCAGCGCCAATCGCAACCGCCGCGCGCGATGCCGCCGGAATAAGGCTGCGCCGTCCGGTTCCGTGCGATGGATCGACGATCACAGGCAGATGCGAAAGCTCTTTCGCCAGCGCGACCGCCGCCAAGTCCAGCGTGTTGCGCATCTCTGTGACAAAGGTCTTGATGCCGCGCTCGCAGAGCACAACGTTCGGATTGCCGCCCGCCAGAAGATACTCGGCGGCCAACAGCCACTCTTTTACGGTTGCCGCCGGACTGCGTTTCAACAGCACAGGATGCTTGGTAGTTGCTATGCGGCGCAGCAGCGCATAGTTCTGCATGTTGCGTGCGCCCACCTGCAACATGTCTGCATACTCAGCCACCGTATCAACATCCGCTTCGCTCATCACCTCTGTGACGATAGGCAATCCGGTCTCCTCGCGTGCCTCCCTTAGCAACTCCAGGGCTTCAAGCCCCAAACCTTGAAAGTCATAAGGGGATGTGCGCGGTTTGTAGGCTCCGCCGCGCAGCATCGTGGCACCGGCGGCGCGTACGGCCCGGGCCGTCTCCAGCAACTGGTCGCGCGACTCGACCGAACACGGCCCGGCGATCATCACGATGTCCGGCCCACCGATAGGGACGCCACGGACGTTAACAATCGTCTGGCCCTGTTTGATTTGCCGACCAACGAGTTTGAAGGGATGCGCAATCGGAACGATGTCTGCGACGCCGGGCGCGGCTCGCAAAGCCATGAGTTCGCTGCGCCGCTCGCCGCTTCCGACCGCGCCGATAATAGTGCGCTCAGTGCCGCGAACCACATGGGCCTGGAAGCCGCATTCTTCGATGCGTTGGATTACGTGGTCGATCTCTTGTTCTGTTGCTTGTTCTGACATACTGATGATCATCTTTCAATCCTTTCCTATGGATGCTCCTGCAAATTATTTGTGGTGTGTTTCAATAACGGATCTTCGCGCCGCCGGGTAGCAACCCAGCAGGCGCACATCGGTGGTTTGTCTTTCAAGTTCACATAGCGCGCTCGTCACACGCTCATCATGGGTTGACGCATGAAGATCAAGGTAGAAGTGATACTGCCACGGCTCGCCGCGAATGGGACGACTCTCGATCTTCAGCAGATCAATGTTGCGGCGCGCAAACGGGTCAAGCGCTCTGGCTAGTGCGCCCGGCTGATGCGCCAATCTAAGGACGAGCGAAAGTTTATCGGCAGTTGCCGCCGTCTCCTCCATCGTCGTCAGCAAGACGAATCGGGTGTAGTTCTCCGAGTGATCTTCCAAGTGTTCGCGCAAGATTAACCCGCCGTAGAGTTGAGCTGCGCGACGGCTGCCGATGGCCGCGCGTGTCGGATCACACGTTTCAACAACGTGGCGCACGCTGGCCGCCGTGTCATCGGTCGCAATCCGTTTGATCTTCGGATAAGCGGCAAAGAAGCTTTCACATTGGGCAAGCGCAACCGGGTGTGATTCAACGGCCGTGACCCCATCCAGAGATGAGTCAGCGCAGCCAATCAGATTGTGCGTGATTGGGATGACGACCTCAGCGTTGATATAGAGCGAGTGTTCGAGAAGCAGATCGTATGTTCGGTGGACGGAACCGGCGAGACTGTTTTCAATCGGCGCGAGCGCCTGGTCTGCTTCGCCGCGGCTAATGGCGGTGAAGAGCATCTCGAAGGTGCGACACGGCACAAGCTCAACATCTTCGCCGAGCAGTTGAGCGACGGCTTCCTCGCTGAACGCTCCGCGCTCGCCCTGAAAAGCTATGCGCGGCCTTGTAGCTTCGCTGATCATCATCAAACCTCACGTATCACTGTTGCACCGGCGACCTCGGCGGCATGTGATTCAATACGCCGCGCTTCTTGGATGATGCGCTCAAAGAGTTTAGTGATGGCCTGGTGATCGAGCGGGCCGGTGTTTGTGTGGCAGAGGCGGGTTAGTATGCGCTGTTCGCGGTCAGGATCATAAAGCGGGAGTCCAGCGGCCAGCTTTAACGTCCCGACTTCGATTGCCAATTGCGCCCGCCGATTCAAGAGGCGCAGCAACTCGTCATCAATCGCATCTATCTCAATCCGCAGGTCTTCTATCTTCATC
>JACCTF010000084.1 GCA_013812565.1 Pyrinomonadaceae bacterium
AAAGACGAACAGCACGCAAAGCGTCATCGTTTCCTGGAATAACGTAATCAATTCCCTCGGGCGAACAGTTGCTGTCAACAACCGCGATCACAGGGATGCCGAGGCGATTGGCTTCCGCCACGGCCAAATCCTCTTTGCGTACGTCGATAATAAAGAGTGCGTCAGGCAAACGGGTCATGGTCTTGATGCCTGATAGGTTCTTCTCTAATATCTCGCGCTCGCGGTCAAGCTTGATGCGTTCCTTTTTCGTTAGTAACTCATAACGGCCGTCCGTCTGCATCGCTTCTAAATCTCTTAAACGTTTAATCGATTTTTGAACGGTTTGAAAGTTTGTTAAAAGACCGCCGAGCCAGCGGTGGTTGATATAGTATTGATTGGCTCGCGTAGATTCTTCACGGACTGCGTCCTGAGCTTGACGTTTAGTTCCGACAAAAAGGATTGAGCGACCGCGATCTTCGCTCGTCAGGGTTATGACATACTGTAGGGCGTCGCGAAACATGCGCTGCGTTTTTTGCAAATCGATAATGGAAATGCCATTACGCTCACCAAAAATGAAATCCTTCATCTTTGGGTTCCAGCGCTTGACCTGGTGACCAAAATGGACGCCAGCCTCTAGTAATTCTTTCATCGTAACGGAAACCAAAAAGAACCTCCTTGTGAATTGGCTTAATGTACTCGCCGCGCCTCACAAGCGACTCTCGTCAGCGAAAGCAACCAATCAGGGCACGACAATGGGATGAGGGGAGTTGCGATTTTGATTTGCGAGTGCCGATTATGATTTTGGCAGCGGAATGGTTATATCCTTCTCCTGCTTCCCAAGCCGGAAATCGCAAATCGAAAATGATCCTATCTCTTTGAAAACTGAAAGCGTTTACGCGCGCCTTTCTGTCCGTATTTCTTGCGCTCTTTAATGCGCGGGTCACGTGTGATAAGTCCCGCCTGCTTGAGCGTACGGCGCAGGTCAGCATTGAATTCTAGTAGAGCGCGGGTGATGCCGTGGCGAATCGCTCCAGCTTGGCCGGAAAGCCCGCCGCCATCGACGTTGACTAAAAGGTCGAACTTGTTTGATGTCTCCGTCAACTGCATCGGTTGGCGGATTATCATGCGCAAAGTTTGATTTGGAAAATATCGTTCGAAGGGTTGACGGTTAATGACAACTTCACCGGTACCGGGGCGAAGGTAAACACGTGCCGTTGAAGTTTTGCGTCGCCCCGTACCGTAATACTGAATTTCAGCCACAGCTTCTTAATCCTTTGAGATAGATAATCTATTTTTGCTCGGCGCTTGGGAGAATGTTTGTTTCTTCCGGTCGTTGCGCCGTATGCGGGTGATTAGCGTCTGCGTATACCTTCAACTTTTTAGCCATTGCTTTGCCGAGTTTGGTCTTCGGCAACATACCGCGGACTGCTAGCTCGATGACGCGCTCGGGATGTTTGGCGAACTGATCTTGGACGGAGATTTCGCGCAAACCTCCGGGATACCGCGTATGGTGACGGTAAACCTTTTGTGTGGCCCGCGAACCCTTGAAAACAGCTTTGCGCGCGTTAACAACAATCACGTAGTCGCCCATATCAAGAAACGGCGTCCACTGCGGATTGTTCTTCCCGGTTAGTACGCGTGCAATTTCAGTAGCGAGCCGACCGACCGGCCGACCAGCTGCATCGACAACAAACCATTTACGCTTTTCAGCGAGCCCAACGCCGCTGGGAAAATGAGTTGACATAATGTATTTCCTATTGTTTTGCGCGCCTTTTACGCGAACGGCAAAGAATACTGGTACGTTTGGAAACTTGTCAAGCTGCGCTCGCCGGAGGCTTGAGCCTAGCCACTGTACTTACGGCACAAAGTGGAAATCACTGAAATTACAGCCACTTGTCAAAGTAAAGAGGCTCGCCGATGGTGGAGAGCCTCTTTGTGTTTGAGACCTTAGCTATGCTTGTTAGCCAGCAGCATCTTACGGCTTGGCGGTTGGCGTGGCTGTCGGGTTCTGATCATTGTTCGTACGTCTCAGCTTCGGCGGGTCGGACGGTCTCTGCTCAGATGGTTTCTGGCCTTCAGGACTCGACGTGGTGTTTGGATCATCAGGAGTCGGTTGACGGCGCTTTAACGTCGGTCGGCCAGACCCACCCTCACTGCCACTGCCACCAATGTCTCCAGCCGTCGAAGCGCGCGCGTTCGACAACCTCAGCAACCTGGATTTAACTCGCTGAAACTCTGAAGTGCTGACTATATACTCTTCACGCTCCGGGAATCGAGCCGCGAGCGCGCGGGCACTCTGCATCCGATCCGCAGTTTGCGGATGCGTCGAGAAGGCTTTCGAGATCAGACCGGGCTTCTTCTTGTTCTTCGCGAGCAGCTTCTCGAACATCGTTGATTGCGCGTTTGGATCGTAACCGGCGGCATAAAGATACTGTGCCCCCAACTTGTCGGCCTCCTCCTCTGCACCGCGGCTGAACTTCAAGAAGGCGGCTAGTAATCCAAGCCCTCCAAGATTGTTGATAATCAATCCCGGCACGCCACCGAGAAAGATCGATCCAGCAATCGCAAGACCCTGCAACCACATGCCTTTGGTTTGATTTTCGACCGCGTGACGAGCCGTGACGTGGGCAATCTCATGTGCCATTACACCGGCCATCTCGGCTTCATTGTCCGCAGCCAAGATCAACCCTTTATTAACGTAGAAGAAGCCGCCGGGCAGTGCAAACGCATTGGCCTCATCGGAATCAAGCACTTTGATTGTAAAAGGAATCTTGGCATCGGAATGGATCACGACGTTCTGGCCGACGCGATTGATGTACTCGGTGATAACCGGGTCATCAATAAACTTCGCTTGTCGATCCACTTCGGCTGCGAGCTGACGACCGAGGGCGACCTCTTTCTCCAACGAGCCGCCACCGAAGATGCCGCCTTTGTTGATATTGCGCTTGCCGATCATACGCGGATCTTCGTTGACGGAAAGCGGACGATTGGTGTTGCTGGCAATCGTCGTTGCAGCGGCTTGAGCATCCTTCTGCGTGCTCTTATTCTCCTCAACTTTAGATTGTTGCTGCTGCTGTTGCGGTGCGGCGGCTACGGCAAGAGAGGTCGTCCACAAAGTTGCGACAAGCGTTAGTGCTATCGCTGCGCGAGAAGCGTGGCTGAACATAGTAAACATCTCCAAATTTCGTTGGGTAACTGTAAATCTTCAGAGAAGATTCGCGGGCGACTGCCAGCCTGCAACCTTCTCAAACGATGTGCGCACGTTCAAACAAGTAGATATTGCAGCACAGGAAACATTAAACCAAACATCCGTCAAATTTGTGGTGCATCTGTTAAGGAAGTTGCTGTCGATGAATCTTATTAACTCGTCTTGTGGCGCATGTGCTTCGATGTATCCGCGCCCGGTCGGGTTGCGCGCTTCTCTCTGCTACCATCTTGTGATACCGCCTGCTCCGCTGAAAACCGTTTGAGGCGTTCGCGGCGCTGATTATAACAGCAATAGACGGCCAAAAGCCTAGCAATTGCGCTGCTCTCCCGGCGCATGTTAGAGTCCCGATTGGTTCCCCGCCTCCTCATACCACTGTTGAATCTGATCGTCGGCCAACACTCTCAAGCATGAAACGCCCGCCAGAAAAGATTAAGGACTTCGTCGAGCCGCAAAAATTTGACACCGTACAGAACCTGGCGGTTGATCCGGCGCGTGCGCTCGCCGCCTATCGGTTCACGGATGCTACGTCTGATCTTGTTGCACGCTGGCTTGATGCGCTCGCCGATATGCCGCGCGGGCGTGGCGTGGCGCGTGCGCTGGC
>JACCTF010000366.1 GCA_013812565.1 Pyrinomonadaceae bacterium
CCTACAACTTACTTCAGACCATTCGCGAGCCAACGTCTTTACTAGCCCACAGACGCCGCCGTGTCCGGGCCAGAAATCTTCGGTCTCGCCGTTTCCCGCGCTCGCGAAAGCACCTCCCATCCGGGTCGCCACGAGCACGCTGCCCGAGCCGTTCGCACGCAAATCGGATTCAAGATGCTGGGCCAGATTGAACAGACTATGTAACTCGGCATCCAAAGCAGCTTGCCAACTCGCCATATCCGTAGATTGATGTGACCCGTTGTTTGTCAGCGGCATCAAGTGGATCAGCCCGCCGACAGGACCATGCCGCCGATGGATGTCCTCAACAAACTTGGCAACCATCTCGCGCTCGGACAAGTTCACGGCAAACTCCGCATACTGGCCCACGAACTCTTGATTCGGCTTCACAACGAGATTGGCAATCCCGCGCCGGCTTAGCTCCGTGGCTAAAAGCAACGCGACGCCCTGCTCGTCATCTGTGATCAACACCAGCCCTTTCGGTGGAGCCGCTTGCTCAACTTCTTCGCCGCGAAGCTCAGACGCTGCAAGCAACATCCGCGATACGTCTTCTTCATCTTCCGGCCAAGCAGAAATCAAATCGGCGACTTGTGCGGAAGTAGCGGGTGCGTCTTTCGTCTCATTGTCAGTGGTTTTCTCAGCTCCCCCGACACAGCTCAGAATCGAATCCGCGATAGCCCGTAAGTTCTTCGATTTTGAAAGAATCTCGATGTCGATGCCGCCGGATTCGCTCAACAGAAGCGAGTCGCTTTGCAACGCACTCAGAATTTCGACGCGCTTGATGGAATCGACTCCTAAATCAGCCTCCAAGTCGGCATCAACGTCGAGCATCTCCGGGGGATAACCCGTTCGCTCACTTACCACACTGATGAGGCGATTCATCAGTCGCTCACGGGTTAGCGCGGGAGGTACTGACTTCTCCTCCACACTAACCTCCTTCCGGCGTTCGACCGCCCGGCTGGATGCAGTCAACGCTTCTGTCAAAGAAGTTTGCTCGCTTGAGATTGAAATCCCCGTCGATGTTTGTGGGGCAGCGGACGGCTCGGCGAAAGTCTCCGCTTGTGACGTGTGCGCGGCGTGAGACACTTGCAAGCCCCGCGGCACGCTGAGACCATCTTCGTTCGAGGATATTGAAGCGACCGAATAATTTCCGGTCGCTGGATAGTCTTTGTTCGTCGGCTGATGGTGTAACAGCACGTTTTCAGTTGGGGATGCCTCCCCGCTCGACTGAAGGTAACTGAGCATGATGTTTTTCTGTGTGTCGAGAAACTTGGACATGAGCTGATGGTAACGACTCATGGTTGCCTCGACACCGATCTCATCGTTAAGCCGGTTGGGCGAAGAACCCGATTCTCCATTCGGTGAGCTGACGGAAGACGCCAAGGGCGGAGGCGGCTGTGCTGCTGGAGGAGTCAATGCAGATGACGATGAAGATGTTGATATTGATGGAGATGGCGTTATGGATGCCTTGGCCGCCGCAAGCTCGTACCCGTTGGTCGCCCGCGAGTCTGCCACATTCATTGGACGGTGGCCGTTACCCGCATGGGAGTTTCCGTTTGTTGTGGTTATCGTCTCTCCGCGTAACTGCGCCGCTGGTAAGGGACCCGGCGACTGCGCGGCTGGGATCATAAGCTCCGACTTACCCTCCTTCTGAGGGGGGCGATGCTCAATCGAGTGCGGCGGCGTTGACCTTTCTTTCTTACCACTGATCGGCACAGCTCTGGCCCCGTTAATCATCCAGGTCGTCGGCGGAAGCGGGATTGGTTTTGTTTGTTCGACGAGTTGAGCAAAATCTAGTCTTTGTTTCACACGCCCTTCAAAAAGTTTGTGACTGTGAAACTTCACGCCCGCCGTCGCCAACTGAGCTAGAGCATGGGCTAGATGAAGAAGACCGTGGCGGCCCGGTTGATCCATCGCGACGGCGAGGAACGAGCGTCCTTCGAGCGTCCGCTCGACCAAACCGGTCAAAATCTTTCCCGGCCCGGTCTCAATAAAGATTCTCACCCCGGCCTCATACATGGCTTTCACTTCGTCGGCGAAACGCACTGGCCGAACAAGATGTTCAACGAGTTGTGAGCGGATTTCGTTGGGGTCAGTTGAGTGCGGCGCGGCGGTGGTGTTTGAAAACACCGGAAGACGCGGCGGGCGGAACGTCACGGTGTTAAGAAATTCGCGCAAAGGTTCCTGCGCGCTCGCCACTAGATTCGAGTGAAAGGCGCAGGAGACCCGGATGGGTTGGCCCGCCACACCTTTTTCGGACAAACGCTGTAGAGCTTCGGCGACGCCGGTTGGTGTGCCGGAGATGACCGTCTGCCGTGGTGAATTTAGATTGGCGATTGAAGCTCCCGCAACAGCATCAACCACAGCGGACACGATTGACTCGTCCGCATCGACGGCGGCCATCGTACCCGGAGCGCCTTCGGCAGCCTCCATGATGAACCGCCCGCGCGCCTCGGAAATACGTGTCAGGTCTTCAAAGCTCATTACCCCCGCGGCGCAGAGGGCAACATACTCGCCGTAGCTATGTCCACACACAATATCCGGTTGAATACCCAGATCGGAGAGCAGCCCACGCACGCTCATATCCGCCGCGCCCATAGCGGGCTGGGCCACGTTGGTGCGCGTGACTTCCACCTCGGCAGCCGTTTTTTCCTCAGCGCTAAAAGTGGGGTGTGGGAAAACGAAATCGCTGAGCAGTCTTCCCAACCCCTTTCCAAGACTTTGATCCGCTTCTTCGAAGACACTTCGCAAACCCGGGTAAGCGATAATCAAATCGCGCAGCATATTGACGCTTTGCGATCCCTGTCCCGGAAAGACAAAAGCAATTTTGCCTTCCTGATTAACCACCCCTGCCGAGTAATAGATCCCCCGCGGATCGCGGATGCTGCTCTCACCCTTAACCAAAGCAGTCCTCGCCGTCGTGATCTTTGTCGCCAGGTCTTCGAGCGAGGAAGCGACTATCGCCAGGCAGTGGATGCCGTCGCCCCGGCCGTGTGCCCGGCAGACGGCTGCCGCCAAATCACACAGCCGCGGTTCTGCCCCCTGTTCAATCGCCGCCGCAATTCGTTCAAGTGCTGTGGCAATTTCCGCAGATGAATCTCCTCTCCAGATGAGCAACTCGGCAGGCCACTCGCAGAGCGCTGGTGTCTCATCCGGCTCGCCGTTGGCCGGCAAATACTCTTCAAGAACCGCGTGAAAGTTTGTGCCGCCGAAACCGAACGCACTAACTCCGGCACGTCGCGGAGTTCCATCCGGGCGCTTCATCCAAGGGCGATGCTCAGTATTAAGGTAGAAAGGGCTTTCCGGGAAATTAGCGTTGGGATTCGGCTTCGTCACACCGGCGGTCGGCGGCAGGATTTTTTGGGAAAGTGCCAAAGCGGCTTTGATGAGTCCGGCCATGCCTGCCGTGCACTTCGTGTGTCCGATCATGCTCTTCACGGAACCGAGCGCACAGCTTTGAGTTTCCGCCCCCGCCTGCTGGAGAACCCTTGTCAGGGATTCAACTTCCGTGCGGTCGCCGACCACTGTTCCCGTTCCGTGTGCTTCGATAAGACCAACCGTATCGGGAGTGAATCCGGCTTTGGCATAAGCGCGTTCGAGCGCATGAACCTGTCCGATGGGGCGCGGCGCGGTCAGACCTTTATCCTTTCCGTCACTGGATGATCCGACGCTCTTGATCACCGCATAGATGTGGTCGCCGTCACGCACCGCGTCATCGAGACGCTTGAGCACCGCAATCGCAATACCCTCGCTGATCACAATCCCGTCGGCCGATTCATCGTAGGTTTTACACTGGCCGGTTGGAGAAAGAGCTTGAGTTTTACTAAAACAAAGATAAGCAAACGGACTTTGCATCGTGTCCGCGCCGCCGACGATAACCATGTTGCTTGAGCGTGATTCAAGTTCGCCTACCGCCAGCCGCAGCGCCGCGAGCGACGAGGCGCACGCCGCATCGACCGTATAGTTAGTGCCGCCAAGATCGAACCGATTGGCGATTCGTCCGGCTGCCACGTTGAGAAGCAGACCGGCAAACGAATCTTCCGTCCATTGCGGCAGAAGGGCACCATCGAGCTGACCGATCAATTCATCGGCATCAATCGTTGTACCTCCCGCGTGACTGATGAAATAGGGAAGCAGAGACCTAAAACTATAGCTTAGCCCGAGGTCCCCGATGCCACCGCCAACGCCCAAAATCACAGAAGTGTTGTCGCGATCAAAGGATTGATCGAGGTAACCCGCGTCATTGAGTGCCGCACGCACGGCTTCGAGGACAAGCAACTGTAACGGCTCAACCGACGGCACCGAATTGGGCGGCATCCCGTAGCTCACCGGATCAAACGCCACATCGTCCAGAAAGCCTCCCCACTTCGAGTAAACTTTGTCAGGCGCCCGGCGGTCGCCGTCGAAATAAAGCTCGGCATCCCACCGTTCTTTGGGAACCTCTGTGATCGCGTTGACCTTGTTCAGTATGTTGTGCCAGAAGCCGGTTAAATCTTTTGCCTTCGGAAACATGCACGAAAGCCCGATGATCGCCACATCGGACGGAGAATCGACTGGGGAAGCCACGACATTTCCCCGCTTTGCTTTGACCTCAACCGACGAACCCGCGACGGCTTTCAAATACTCGCCGGCTCGGCTCACATCCTTATGCAGCTCTTCGATGCTACATATTTCCTCACGCAAAGCGGCGACCTGGCCGATCATATACATTCCATCACGGCGCTGCGTTTCCTCATCTATCGAGACATAGCTTAATCCGCTTTCCGCTCCGGGTTCGCTCCGCGTGATGCCTTTCGAGGCGATCCGCAATCGCCCGAGATTCAACCTTTCAAGTGCTTCGCGAATATCTTCTTTCGAACGGCCCTCACGAATTAAGCGATGCTTCTCCTGCGCAAAGTAGTCTCCAAAACGCGTGCTCGCGCATCTGGTCGCATGGCCTACTCCGGATTCCAGAAGAATTGTCTGCTGACATTGAACGGCCTCTTTCTGGTAACCCTCAACGGTCGCGCCCGCGGTGATCACTTCTTCGGTAAACAAGTAGCTTGTCCCCAGCAGTACACCGATGCGGACTCCTCGCTCAGACAAAGGTGCGGCCAAGGCAGCAACCATCGCGGCTGACAGCCCGTTATGGATTCCGCCCGCGAAGAGGACGTGATAAGCATCGCCCCCATCTTTGGTTTCCGCAAGATGGGTTAGGATGACCCGGATCATCGACTCCCAGAGGACAAAACTGGTTCGCGGCCCCACATGACCGCCGCACTCGCGCCCTTCAAAAATCACACGTCGCGCTCCACTCTTCAAAAACATTCTGAGAAGTTCCGGCGAGGGGACATGGAGGTAAGTTTGAATCCGGTCGCGCTCCAATGCTTTGGCCTGGTCCGGACGACCACCGGCGATGATGGCATATGGCGGAGCATGTTTGACCACCTCCGCCAGTTGTTCTTCACGTAGCTCCTTCGGCACGAAACCAAGAATGCCTACTCCCCAGGGTCTGCTACCGAGTTTTTGTTTGGTCTCTTCGAGAAGTTTGGCGACTTGTGGACCGCCAAGAAGCGCCAGGGCAAGGAATGGCAGTGCGCCTCCTTCTGCCACTGCCAACGCAAAATCCGCTCGGTCGCTCACACGCGTCATCGGCCCCTGAACAATCGGGTAACGAGTTCCATGAGCCTCGGCCAACGGCCCTCCCGGATGGAGCGCTTGAAGTTTCGAGGCCGTGCGACATTGACTCAGGGCTTCACGACTAATGGCCTGACAGATTCCCTTAACGGTTCGGTAATTTTCCGCAAGCGGCGCTGCAAAGGCGGCGTCCTGGCCGATTAAAAGAAGGTTGTCCTCGCTGTCTATCTTCGCGCCGCTCAACTTCGCGCTGCTCAACTTTGATTCGACAGCCTGTTTCCAAGCCTCAAGCGTCGCCGGGTCGCTTGTCGCATGCAACGTCTCGGCTTCCTCAAATTCTTTGAGCGCGAAGTAAGCCGTTTCACCGGGTCGCGCATAGACGCGGTAACGCAGCCCAGAATCCTGACCAAGGACCGCGGTTTCGCTCCCGTCCATCCGCGCGATACGAGCTTTGATTGGCGCGGGAAGCTCGGATTCCTCACACAAAGCGAGCTGCCAATCGAGGAGTACGCCCGCCGCCCCGGCCGTCAAGCAGGCGGCGGCTGTATGCAGCCCGATGCCCCCCCTTGCCCAGACCGGAAGCGATGTCTTTGGAAGAATTCGCTGAAGCAGGATAAAGGTGGTTTCCTCTCCAACGCGCCCTCCACCTTCATTCCCCTTAACGATCAAACCATCAACGCCAAACCGCTCGGCCGCTTCGGCCTCCTCCAAGCAGGTAACCTCAACTAAAACTTTTACCCCAAGCTTACGCAAAGCCACTATGTCTTCTTCCGGCCGGAAGCAGCTAAAGTCGGATAGGATCACGCGCTTTAAACCATAACGGGCGGAGGACTCAAGCAGGAGCAGCAAACCGGAGGAGAGTTGACCTACTGAAACAGTGAACTCCGTATCGGCGGCAGTAAGCGCATCTAGTACAGATGCCGCTTGCTCAGATGTGAGGTATTCGAGAGCCACTCCCCCGCCATACCCGGCGCGATGGGCGGCTTGAGCCACACACGGGTTTGGAAAACACGGCGGGCTTAATGCAATCACTTCTAACATTGCCTTGATCCTCGTTGGGGCCTGTTTCGCTCAGCCGTTTTGTTGCAGAACGGTTGAACTTAGGTCAAAGAAGCAAATAAGTGGTTGTAAAAATTAAGAGCTAAGTTTGCTGAGTCAAAGAGATGAGCGATGATATAATCCACTATCATCACACCCTGTGAGGACTGGACCTCTTGTCTTCAGCCGAAAGATTTTCCACGACACCTCCTCAAGCTGCCATTTGTAGATTTCTTCGGCGCTATTACTGTCGTCATTCATTCTTGGCATTACGCAAACTAATCTCGTGATCAAACCGGAATCGGTGGTTCGGCTCCACCGGAGAGACGCAGATGTGTCCGCTAAACAGCCGCATCACATCAAGCATTTGCTGGTAAATTACCTCGGCCCACAAAACGGTTTGGCGGGAGAAAATAGTCCGTCGCTGGCGACTTCAAATCAGAGACGGCACGCTCCGAAAGTTGCAGCGAGGGTAAAGAGCGGGCATGAGTTCCCAGTTCAGCATGGGCGCTGGCTGGAACTACCAAGTTGACCAGGTTGCCACCGCATGAAGTTATAAATGTGAGGAAGTTTCCAGCAGTCGACACTTGCTCTACCTAATTTTAATGGGCGCTTAAAACTACCCGACATATGTATAGCTTGGTTGCTCGTTGAAGTGTTGTCAGCAAATGCAAACCATTTCGACACCCCACATCTTGAGCCAAGGCCATTAAGTTCTCGGTTGAAGTGCATGTGAAACAGCACGACCTTAAGAGCGGTCTGTATCGGCTATTTAGGTCGCCATTTACAGGCTCAAGCCTGCACTACTGTGAGAACTGCATAGCCCTGATCTTGAGCGGAGAAGCGGGGCAACAAGGTATCGAAATGACTCCCAGATAAGACGAAGTTTAGTGAAACAACCCAGCCCTAATCTGCTTATAACGAATTCGCTGCGAACGGTATTCTTACTCATCCGTAATGTCAACTTAAATTGTTTTGAACTATGTTACGTAAATATAAACTCATAGCTATTGGGGCGTGCAGCTAGTTGACTTGAGCCAAAAAAACTTTTTAGCGCCCGAGGGGGCAAGCGATCAATGGTATTAAGTTACTAAAGCACACCACGCACCGTAGGCACATGATGGAAGAGTGATTAACCACACAGGCGCAAGAGAGTTTCCACCGGGGCACAGAATGAAAGCAGAAGGCAGTAAGCAGCAGGAAGCCAACGCACCGCCTTCTGCC
>JACCTF010000125.1 GCA_013812565.1 Pyrinomonadaceae bacterium
CCGGAGGAATACGCAGAAACGCAGTGGTAAGCATGGGCAGCGTTGATGAAATTGCCGTTACCTAAATCATGAATGCGGACAGCAGCTTGGGCACATGCCTTTCCTCAATTTAACTAGCGGCGGAGATGTTCCATCATTGTCCGGCATCAATCTCAGCCTGCTTGAGTTCTCGGCGGCACGTCGGGTCTCGGCACCGCGGCACGTGTCGGAGCGGCATATTTCCTGAGAGGCTGGACGAAGACAAATCTGCTGACAGATGGCGGCAACAGAATAGCGGTTGAGCAATAAACCGGCAATGAAGAACCGCATCAATAAAACACATGTGCAGGCCCGTGCAAAGGACGAAGTATGCGAAGCGGTTCTGCTCGATGATCGCTCATAGCAAGGGAAAATCAACAATGAAACCACCACGACTGCACCGTTTGCTGCTGCTCCTCGTAGTTTCGTCGGCGTTTATGCTCACGTTGCTTCCACGCTGGAACGCCGTCACTGCCGTTGCTCCTCAGCTTAACAATGCTCGCACCGGGATTGCTGATCGTCCGAACGTCGTCTGGATCATGGGTGAGGACATGGGGCCTGAACTCGGTTGCTACGGCGACCCTAATGCCATCACGCCCAACATGGACCGCCTTGCTCGCGAGGGGGCGCGTTTCACGAACGCCTTTACACACGCGCCGGTTTGCGCCCCAAGTCGTTCGGGTCTCATCACCGGTCGCTACCCGACTTCAATCGGCACGCACCACATGCGCTCGACGCTGCTTCAGCCGCCGCCGATGTTCACCGAGTATCTGAAGAAGGCCGGCTACGTCGTGGCCTGGCCGACCAGGACGCCGCACGGCAAAACCGACTTCAACTTCGAGCTGCCGAAGAATGCTTTCGATCGCACGGACGATTGGACCAAAGACATTCCGCGGCGGCCGTTCTTCGGCTTCTTTAACATCGCCACGTCGCACGAGAGCCAGATCCGCGCGCCGAAAGAGAAGTTTGCGGAGAACGTCGCGCGGCTGAAATCTTCCGAACGGCGCGACCCGGCGCGGATGAAACTGCCCGCCTACACCCCGGACACGCCGGAGACCCGACACGACCTGGCTAACTACTATGATCTGGTCACCGCTGTGGATTACAAGGTGGGCGAGGTGCTGGCCGCGCTCGACAAAGCCGGTATCGCGGATAACACCGTCGTGATCCTGAGCGGCGATCACGGGCGGGGGCTACCGCGCAGCAAACGCTGGGTGTACAACCAGGGCATCCACGTGCCGCTGCTGGTCCGCTGGCCGGGAAAGATCAAACCCGGTACGGTGCGCAACGACCTGGTTTGCTTCCTCGATCTCGCGCCCACAACGCTCGCGCTCGCGGGTGCCGAGATTCCAAAGGAACTCGACGGGCAGGTGTTCCTCGGACCGCAGACCGCGCCTGAGCGCAAGTACATCTTCGCGGCGCGAGACCGGATGGATGAAGCCTACGATCGCATACGCACGGTGCGCGACGATAGCTTTCAGTACATCCGCAACTTCCACGCGGAACTGCCCTTTGCGCAACGCATCGCATACATGGAAGCGATGCCGACAATGCAGGTCTGGCGCAAACTGAATGCCGAAGGAAAGCTGACCAGAGCACAGAAACTCTTCTTCGCGCCAAGCAAGCCGAAGGAAGAGTTGTATGAGGTCGCTGCCGATCCCGACGAGATTAACAACCTCGCGGGTAATCCGAAGTATCAGGCGAAGCTGAAAGAGCTACGCGCCGCGATGGACGAGTGGATTGCCAAGACGAGAGACATGGGAGCTATCCCCGAACACGAACTGATCAAGCGCGGCGTAGTTGCCGACCGTCTCAGCGAGTACGAAAAGCGCAAGCAGCAGGGGCGGTAGCGGTCAAAAAATTAATGGTGGTTAACGGCACCACTTAAAGGGTTGTGAGTCGTGCTTCATCGTCGAACCTCAAACAAGTTGATGGATGAACGTGAGCGGCAGGTTATACCTGAAAGGTATGGTCACTTGTATGCCCCGGGGCGATTAAAAATGCAACTTAAACGACAATTGGATGGAACGGGGGCTGCCGACCTGGAAGATCGGGTTTAAGCCTCCGTTGATCCCGCCACCTCCCAAACTCCTTCCCAACATCGAGGTCGAGCGTCCGAAAAGTCCGCTACCAAGATCGCCCACCGGGTCTCCGAAGTTTGGATGATTGAGGATGTTGAAAAACTCAGCCCTAAACTGTAGGTTGAGCGCTTCAGTTAACTCGAAGTGGCGGCGCAGCGCGAAGTCTGCTTGGGAGACGGGAAATCCTCGCAAACTGTTGCGTCCCAATGTACCTTGCCGAAAAGTCGTGTGAAGATCGAACGCGAACCTGTTGATGATTCTGCCGCCCGGCACCGATGCATCGTCAAGATGTATGGGCATGCCGGGAACCAAATCAGGCCGGGAGTTGAATGAGCCGAATCCTAAGTCCCTGCTCGTG
>JACCTF010000132.1 GCA_013812565.1 Pyrinomonadaceae bacterium
CGGACATCCTTATAGACGGCGTCACGACCAGGCGCGGCGAGAACGGCACGTTCTTCACTGAGGTCGCGCCGGGCCCGAACGCCTTCCAAGAGTTCACGGTCACGACGGCGCAGTACAACGCGGAGAACGGTCAATCGTCGGGCGGCGTCGTCAACTTCACACTCAAGACAGGTACGAACGACTTCCACGGCGAGACTTACTTGTTCCTGCGCAACGAAGCCTTGAACGCCAACACCGACTTCAACCGGATACGCGGACTGCCGCGCCCGCGCGACCGGCAGCAGGAGTACGGCTTCAGCGTCGGCGGACCCGTCATCCTGCCACGCTTCGGCGAAGGCACGCCCGCCTTCTTCAACGGTCGTAACCGCACTTTCTTCTTTTTCAACTATGGCGGTTACCGCATTGATCGGCAAGAGAATGTCTCGCTCAGCGTCCCGAGCCTGCGGATGCGAGGAGGCGACTTCGGCGAACTACTCACTGATCCTTATGTGCGACAGTTCTTCGGCCCCGCTGGTGTGCAAATCTTCAACCCATACGATCGTCCCGGTCAACGCGCGGCTTTTGCGAACAACGTCATCCCGCAGAACTTGATCGACCCTGTCGGACAGAACTTCGCCAACCTCTTCCCACAGCCGAACATGACGGGGCCGAACGGTTCGACCGTTTACCGCAACTACCTGGCTTCGACCGTCGAGTCGGCGCGGACGAACTACTACGTCGGTAAGGTCACTCATATTCTCACTGACCGGCAGACGCTCAACTTCAGCTACATTTACCGTAAGCTGCCGAGCCAGAAGGGCGGCGCTCCGCGCTTCCCCGTGCCGTTCGTCGCGCAGGGGCGCTGGCAGCAGCAATTTCAATCGTACTACTCCCGAGCACAGCACGACTGGACCATCACGCCGACGATCCTTAATCACATCAACATGGGCTTCAATCGCACGCTCGTCTTGAACCGCAACTATTCGAGTCTGCGCAACAGCCTTACGATCGGACCAACTTTCGAGCGCGGGCGCGTCGCCAGCGACCTCGGACTGCCGCCGGGTTCGACGCAGAACATCGGGTTGCCGCTCGTTGACATTGGCGAGCGCGGCGATGCAGTGAGCGGGGCTGACCCGCGCACCTACCAGGGCGGCGGTTCAACTTCCTTCGACAACTCGAAGGGCGACAACACCGTCCAGTTCAGCGATTTCGTCACCTACACGCGCGGACGTCAAACGTTCAAGTTCGGCGGCGACCTGCGCTTCCAGCAATTGAACGTCAGCCCACGCTCCGACCTCGGCGGCAACTTCCAGTTCCGCACCAACCAGACTGCCAACACGAACGAGAACATGCAAGGGTGGTCCATCGCGAGCCTGCTGCTCGGTGCTCCATCAAACGCATTCAACAGCTTGCAGACGCTCGATCCGGCGATGCGCATGCAGTACCACTCAGTATTCTTCCAGGACGATATCAAGCTGAGGCCACGTTTGACGATTAACCTCGGCCTGCGCTACGACATTAACCCGGCACGCTTCGAGTCGCGCGACCGCTACCGCGGCTTCGACCCCGACGTTATCAACCCGCTCATCAACCGGCGCGGCGCGATTGTTGGCGCTGCCGGTCAGGGCGGACTGCAAGCGGAGAATCGCGGACTCTCTAAGACGGATTACTCAGCCATCGGACCGCGCTTAGGATTCGCCTACTCGCTCAACGACCGGACGGTTGTGCGCGGCGGCTACGGGATTTACTACAACCCGATTGCCTACAACGATCAGGGCGAAGGCGGCTTTGAAGGTTATAATCCGGGTCAATCCAACCCCACCACGGGACGCGAAGCACTCAACACGATCAGCCAAGATGGAACCCCAAGGACCCCCATCTCCTTGCGCAACTTTCCCTCACTACCGGTAGCTAATCCCAATGATCAAATCATCGGGCAGATCAACCGCAGCCCTGAGTTTTTCGACAAGAACTTCAAGCTCGGTCGCACAGTGCAGTACAGCCTCGACTTGCAGCGCGAACTGCCTTACAACTTTGTCGTCTCGGTCGCCTACATCGGCAGCCGCGGCACGCGCTTGCGCTCCAACTTTTTCCCGCTGAACGCCATACCGGTCGAAGCTTTGAAGTTGGGCGATACGTTGCTGAGGAAGCGCGTCGCCAGCCTGACACCTTTGGATCGGCAATACGCGGCGAGCGTCGGTATCGTGCTGCCCGCGAACCCTGATGCCGTCTACCCCGGCTTCAACAACCAAACTGGTAACGGCTTGCTCAACGGCACGGTCGCACAGGCGCTTCGTCCGTTCCCGCAGTACGGCAACATCAACAACCGCCTCGAAAGCCAGGGGCAGAGCTGGTACAACGCTGGCAAGCTCGACATCAACCGTCGCTTCACCAACGGCATCCAATTCGGCTTGTCCTACACTTTCTCGAAACTTATCACTGATGCTGCGGAAGACCTCTTCGGCGCTTCGCCGATCAACGAGGTCCGGCAGAATCCTTTTGACCGTCGCAGTTTACGAACGATTTCGCCGAACAGCTTCCCGCATTCACTTGTCTTCAACTATCTCATCGAGTTGCCGTTCGGCAAGGGGCAGCGTTTCCTCAATCGTGGCGGCTTGGTTGACCGTCTCGTCGGTGGCTTCCAGATCAGCGCAATTCACCGCTACCGCAGTAACGTGGGGCTCGTCCCTCTAATCAGCGGCTCCCAAAGAGATTTCCTCGATCTCGCTGGCTACGGCAACTCACTGCGCCCGAACCTCACGGGCCAGCCGTTCTATATCGACGACACTCCGATACCCGCCGGGAATTTGGCTTCGACGAGCTTCCGCTATGTCAACCCGATGGCCTTCACGCGCCCGCCTGACTACCGCACCGGCGCGCCAGCGTTCTCACTCGGTAATGCATCTGTCAACCCGGCCTACGCCGCCTACTACGCCGAGCCGACGCGGTTCTTCGGTAACGCCGCGCCGACCTACAACAACCTGCGCGCGCGACCGTTCTACAACGAAGACTTAAGCATCTTAAAGAAGACGCGCGTTACTGAAACGACGTACTTCGAGTTACGCGCCGAGTTCTTCAACCTCTTCAACCGTGGTCGCTTCGGCGTACCGGGCGTTAACCTTAACGACCTCAACCTGAGCAACGCGGCGAATCCATTCGGCAACTTCGCCATCTCGGAGCGGGGTTCCACCATCGACCAACCGCGTCGCGTCCAAGTCGCCGCGCGGTTCGTGTTCTAGTCTTCCCTGATTTAAGACGGGCGATGCGGGATGAACTTATCCGTCTCGTATCGCCCATCCGAACGTGAGCATAAGCGAACTGCTCGATCTCGCGCGTCGCTTTACCGACGTGCATTACTAAAGAAGATGCCATTGAAAAGCCTCGATAGCGAAGGATACGTAGATTAACTCATTACTACTTTTGATTGTCTTCATTCATCTGTCGCTGCCTGTCATAGCACACGGGCAGACGAATAATCGTGCGAAGACAGATAAGCGCCGCCCGAACATCATCATCATCATGGCTGACGATCTGGGCTTCTCCGATTTGGGTAGTTACGGCTCAGAGATCAAGACGCCGAACCTCGACCGATTGGCGCGCGACGGGATGCGCTTTACGCAGTTTTACAACGCGGGACGGTGCTGTCCGTCGCGCGCTGCGTTGCTCACGGGACTCTACCCGCAGCAGACCGGCGTCGGCTGGATGGTCGATCAAACCGTACAGCCGCGCGGCTACCAGCGCGCTCTCACTCAAACTTGCGTGACCATCGCCGAAGCGTTGCGACCCGTTGGCTACCACACGCTGATGTCAGGTAAATGGCACATCGGCGAGCAGCGCCCGCACCTTCCTATTGACCGCGGCTTCGAGCGCTCTTTCGCGCTTGTTAACGCCTTGAGCAACTACTTCGGCGTGTACGGCTCATACCCGACGAACGAGGCGGTCACGGGTCCGATGCGCCGCATCGAGAGTATCGAGCGTGCCGGAATTTGGGTGCGCGACGGCGAGCCTTACACGCCGCCCGCGGATGGCAGTTTCTACTCGACTGAGGCAATCACGGAAACAGCAGTAGGTTATCTCGACGAGTACGCAAGAAAGAAAGAACTTTTCTTACTTTACGTCGCATACCCCGCGCCACACTGGCCACTCCACGCTTTGCCTGAAGACATCTCGAAGTACCGCGACACCTACCACAACGGTTGGGACGCAGTACGTGCGGCGCGCCACCAGCGTTTAATTGACCTCGGTTTGATCGACGCACGCTGGACACTCACGCCGCGCGACGAACGCGTTCCAGCGTGGAGTCAAGTCGAGAATTTAGCGGCATGGCATCCGTCGTTGCGCGTCGTCCGGCGCACTGATGGATTGCCTGAATGGGATGCGGCGAACGACCGCGAGCGGTGGACGCTCAAGATGGTTACCTACGCGGCGCAGGTTGATCGCATGGATCAAGGCATTGGGCGCATCATGCGGAAACTAAAAGAGACGGGAGCCGATGACAACACGCTCATCCTGTTTCTATCGGACAACGGCGCGGATCAATACTCAGTTGACCGCGGCGTGCCAAACGTTCCGCCCGGATCGAAAGAATCATTCTTGAGCGCCGGGCCGCCGTGGGCGAATGTCAGCAACGCTCCGTTCCGCAACTACAAGGCACACATATACGAAGCGGGAATCGCGACGCCGTTCATCGCCCGCTACCCCGCCGTCATCAAGGGTGGCACAATCACCGGCCAGCCCGGTCACATCATCGACATCATGGCGACGATCTTAGCTGGACTTTATCCAATCATGCTGCATAGCAGAGCGTATCTGTCAGGCGCTCGAACAATGAGCGCGGTACTTTTATGACATCGGGTGTCGAACCCAATATTGAAAAATGGCAACTGCTCCACAAATGGCGTCTGACCAGCGCAATCGTATCCGAGAAGGTCGCACTCTCTTTGGCATACCAAGCAGCAGTGCGCACCGGGCAAGCGTTGGTCTCAATCAAGCG
>JACCTF010000376.1 GCA_013812565.1 Pyrinomonadaceae bacterium
CGGCATACTTGGCGTTGGCACTTTGCACTTCTTCTAGGATTTTGCTCATTACTCATCTCTCCTTATAGATAGTTACAGTCAAGAAACGCGGATAATAACATTCATCTATTGATGTTATAAGGCGGGCTATAACTGAAAGGTTGAAACCTAACGCCCGCCAACAGCCGCCGCGCACACAACATCGCTAGTGGCAAGTCTCGCGCATGAAAGCCCCGCTATTCGCGGTCGGGTGCATGCCGTTATAGGTGTTCCAGGTTCATTTTCTTCTCACAGCCTTAGACAAGAGCCTTGCTCAAGTCTTAGGTTTAGAGAGGCACTCGGAACATGCACGCGGGTGTGACGAATCTGCATGCGCCAGCGGTTCGACGCTTATAACAACTTCTTCGCACACCCACGCGCTGCTTCGCTCTCCAACGAATACTCAGATGACGTCCGTCAGAGCACGACTCTACTATAACGATTTCGCTGAGCTGAAGCGAGCATGTTCCAGAGGGCCAACCATCTTGACACCTTACATATAAGGAGAGGTTTATGGAACACTTCGCAGCCTTCGTCGGTATCGACTGGTCAGATCAAAAACATGATGTTTGTCTGGTTGATGTCGTTGCTGGTAAGAGACAGAAGCTTATCATCAATCACACCCCACAAGCTCTTGACGAGTGGGCCACTCAATTAAGGACACGTTTTGCCGGGGGGAAGATCGCTGTTTGTTTGGAACAATCTCGTGGCCCACTCATCTTTGCCCTCTTGAAGTATGACTTTCTGGTTCTTTATCCAATCAACCCCACGACTCTCGCCAAGTATCGTGAAGCGTTCTCTCCCTCGCGGGCTAAAGATGATCCACAGGATGCCGAGTACTTGGTTGAATTATTGATTCATCATCGAGAGAGACTCAAACCATGGCTCCCAGATGATGAGAAGACCAGGACCTTACAGTATCTGGTCGAACACCGCCGCCGCTTGGTCAATGACAAAACGCGGATCAGCAACCGCATGACTGCCCTCTTGAAGTCCTATTTTCCTCAGGTTTTGACGTGGTTTGATGACATCCGCACCACCCTCGTCTGTGACTTCCTCTTACGCTGGCCCACGCTGGAGTCGGTTAAGAAAGTAAGACCGGCGACCCTTGAGCAGTTCTGCCGCGAGCATAACTCGGTACGTAAAGAGACGATTGCCAACAGAATTGCAGCCATCAAAGAAGCGGTGCCTTTGACAACTGACCGTGCCGTGATCAACTCCTCGGTGTTGATGATCAAAGCGCTCGCTTCGCAGATGAAGACGACACTCGAAGCGATCAAAGAATTTGAAACGGAGATCGAAATACTCTGTCAGTCACACCAGGACTATCACATCTTTAATTCGTTGCCAGGAGCGGGAACGGTCTACAGCTCGAGGTTATTAGCAGCGCTGGGCACTGATCGAGAAAGATGGACCAGTGTCGATGAACTGCTCTGCTTCTCTGGAATTGCGCCAGTCGTCGAACGAAGTGGTAAAAGTGAGTTGATCAGATGGCGGTATTTCTGCCCCAAGTTCTTCCGGCAATCTTTCATCGAGTACGCCGGCGAGTCGATCAAGCATTCCTTCTGGGCCAGAGCTTACTACTCTTCGCAACGCGAACGTGGCAAGAGTCATCAAGCTGCCGTCAGAGCCTTAGCCTTCAAATGGATTCGGATTATCTTTCGGTGCTGGCAAACACAGACGGCGTACAATGAGGTCACATACTTGGAGAGCTTGCGGAAGAAGGGTTCACCGCTGCTCTCGTTTGCGGCAAACAATCCGTCGTAATAAATCAAAAATCTAAAAAAGCTCTTGACACGTCGGCCTCAGATGAGTTGTTCGGCGGCGCGTTAATTGAACCATTCAAGCTCCAAGACTATTGCAAACGTAAAGGTTTATGCAAAAGAGTGTATTTGGTTCGATTCGGTTTACGACTGGTGTAGAGAATATCCTCCAAATCTCTTGAGGCTTTAACCTCTTCTAAAATGAGACTCAACAAAATGCTTAGTTCCGCTTCAGCAGGTGTCATGTCTACCCAAGAAAGCATAAAGTCAAAATAAGCACCGTGACGAAAGAGACGCCCCGGCAACGGATAATGCTTTCGATCTCCGATTAGGATTCCATATCGCAGATAGGGATGAACTTTCTTATGGGTAGAAGCCTTTTCGCTGTAAGTAATGGCATCATGGGTCGAGACTTTCCCCAACTTGGCTTCAATAACCACACGCGGTTTCCAGACGCCCTCACCATTCTCTTCGGTTATTAGGACATCGGTTTCATAAGCAATAGTATTTTGCAAAGCAGGCACATTACCTGTGTATCCACGAATCTCGTGAGCATACGAAAGCTTCGACCCACAAGACATTCTCAAAGAGGCATCTACTTCTCGCATCCTTTCGCTAATCAAGCTTATCGTGGATGCCACCCAAGCTCTTTCATTCATCAATTGTTCTCAACT
>JACCTF010000177.1 GCA_013812565.1 Pyrinomonadaceae bacterium
CCCTGTATTCGCAGATGTCGATCCGAGAACTTGTAACGTTACGGCTCAAACTATTGAGCCTTGTTTAAGCGAGCGTACGAAGGCGATCATTGTGACTCACCTGTTCGGCAATCCCTGCGACATGGAAGAGATC
The DNA here is from genome assembly GCA_013812565.1 of Pyrinomonadaceae bacterium. GTDB lineage: Bacteria > Acidobacteriota > Blastocatellia > Pyrinomonadales > Pyrinomonadaceae > JACCTF01. The sequence continues at coordinate 134 of JACCTF010000177.1, forward strand.
ATGGAACTTGCCCGGGCGCGGAACATCCCGGTTATTGAAGATTGCGCGCAATCTTTTCTCGCGCGGCATAACGGTCAATTCGTTGGAACAATCGGCTCCATTGGGTGCTTCAGTTTGCAACAAGGCAAACATATAACGACCGGTGAAGGCGGTCTGGTCTCAACAAACGACCCGCTCCTGGCGCGCCGGATGTTCCTCTTTATCAATAAGGCTTGGGGATATGGCGATCCACACCCGGACCACTATTTCCTGGCCCTTAATTACCGCATGTGTGAGTTGCAGGGAGCCGTGGCCGTAGCGCAGCTTTCCAAATTGGAAACAGTCGTCGAGAGCCGCATCAACGCCGCGAATATGTTGACTGAGAAATTAGCGGGCGCACCTGGAATCGAAACTCCTTATATCGATTCGCGGAACATCCACACTTACTGGAAGTACTGCCTGCGAGTCAATGGTCAAGTGCTATCCGGCGGCGCCGTCGGTGTCGCGAAATTATTAAAGGAGAAGGGGATTGCTTCAGCACCCCGCTACATACAAAAGCCGGCCTTTATGTGTGAGATCTTCCAAAAACAACAAACCTTTGGTACGAGTCGCTACCCCTTCACACTGGCGCGACCCGAAGCGCTCGATTATGACAAATCAAAATTTCCCGGCACCTATACTGCTCTCGAAGGGATCCTGGTTTTACCGTGGAATGAACGCTACACGGAAGATCACGTGGACTACATCGCCGGATCAATTCAAAGTGCGGTTGACCGCTTGAGTGTCTGAAAGCATATGTCGAAACAAAAAACAGGTTTGGCATCGTTGGGGCTGGCGGGATTGCGCAAGCATACGCACAAGCGTTCGAAAGTTGTGCGCACGGACACCTTGTCGCTGTCGCCGACACCCGACTCGACGCTGCATGTGCTCTTGCGGAGAGAATGGGTTGTCAAAGCCGTGAATCTTATCAAGCGATGGCTGAAGCCTCGACGCTTGATGCCGTTTTGGTTTGCACGCCGCCCGCCACTCATCCGGAAGTCTGTGTCTACTTCGTGGAGCGCGGCGTTATTGAAGAATCCGGAGTTGGTGTGCCAGTAGAGGTTGCCACCAGAGCACTCAGGTCGCGGTCACATGCTGTTAACCGATTTCTTACCCATCTACGATCACAAGGAAGTCCACTCGATCAGTGTGCGAGCCGATGCTCACCGTTGTTACAGCGCCGTCAAGGATCTCACGCTATCGGAACTGTCGCCTCTCGTGCATTTATTGTTTACGCTCCGAGCCTTACCGTCGCGCCTCAGAGGGAGTGTAGAACGGAAACAACTCGTCGCAACAAAGCCGATTGTAGAGCAGATTCTGAGCCGCGGTTTTATTCGACTTGCAGAGGACGATGATCGTGAATTTGTTGTGGGGACAATCGGACGCTTCTGGCAACTCGCGGATCGGTCATGTCCACGCTTGGACAGCCCACAAGAGTTTCTCGTGTTTGACCAGCCGGGGTATGCGAAAGCGGTAATGAACTTCTACGTGGAAGCACACGGTGGCGGAAAAACGAGTGTGTCAACGGAGACGCGCATCTTGGCGACCGACGCGGTTGCACGACGGAAGTTTGCCATCTACTGGCGGGTAGTTCATCCGGGAAGTGCATTGATCCGTATGATGTGGCTCAAGGCGATCAAGCATCGGGCAGAGCAAGGCTGATGTAAAAACCACGTGCAATCGGAGACATCCATTAGCTAAATTTAACGTTAGCAAATTAAGACAATTCACCAAGCGCTATCAACGATCAGCCGCGACATCACCGAGAGGGTCCCTATCTATCGGCGCTTGGCGCAGATAGATGATGCCCGTAACGGCCCCGCCCGCGCACTGTCAACCCCTTAGAAGTCTCCGAGATCGCCCCCTCCGAAGTCGTCGAAGCCACCCCCGGCATCGCCGCCCGAGTCGGCAGCAACCTCGTCGCCGGAGTTTTGGTTGGCATCCTGATTAGCTTCCGACTCCCCCGCGCTCTGCATATCGCCGCCGCTGTCAGCGCCGCCGTCGAAGCCGGAACTGCCGAAGAACGATTGTGCAATTGCGCTTCCCACCACGACGCCCGCGATGCTCGACAGAAAACTTCCCGCCATCATCCCGCCCATCCCCATGCCTCCACCCATGCCGCCGAATGTTCGCTCCATCGTGCCTGGTTGACGGATTTCAGCGCGCGTCGCCATACGCGCCAGAGACTGCGGGTCGTCCTTCGCTCCAGTGCGTTCCGCCTCAGTCGCTGAGGCTGTCAGGTTTTGCAGCACCATGCGCCGTTGCTCTGGAGTCAACTTCGCAAAGGCTTCGGCGTGTGCCTGCTCAATGGTCTCTGGCGGAGCGGTTTGTAACATATAACGGTAACGCGCCACGGCCTGTTCGTCCGGTGAACCGCCGACAGGTTGCGCGCTCGTCGTGCCTTGTTGTACGGGCGAACGCGCCTGCTCAGGTTCTTCCTCGCGCCCGAATATCTTGTCCATAATTCCCATGATGTTTCTCCCTTTCAAACTCGTGATTGTTAAGAGTGTAACCGAAAGCTGACGTACTCGACCATCCGTCTGGGTCGGTGACGAAGCGACAGAGACACTACGGGCGGTAAGGCGAGAGAACCTTCGCATGGCTAATGTTTTCATCGAAGGTTGAGCAAGGAACTACGAGGCATTGCCGGTAACGAGCGAGACGATGATCTATGTCGCAATGATCAGGCGGATGCTCGGTCGCCTCGCATGAACAATGCTTCTAAAACGCCCTCTTATTATCTCCCCTTCAATCAGCACTTCGGCTTATTTTCTTTGCCACGATGTATTCGGTCGTTGCCCAAGTAGGCGTTGAGTGCTGTAAGGCTCACTACCAGCAGGCGGTTGCACTCATAGCGCACGAGTCCGAGTTGACGGAACTTTCCCATCGTGACGGTCATGTGTGAGCGGCTCATCGCTGCCATCCGAGCCAGTTCATCGTGCCCGACGTGTAGAGCGGCCTCTCCGTCTTCATCACCAGGCGTTGCACCGAGCTGAAGAAGCAATCGTCCTAAACAATTTTTATCCTTACCAAATCTTTACATTATCTTTATTGTCTTCTTACATTGCTCCGTTAAATTAAACAATACGCAGATATTATACGTGCAGAAAATCTTCCTAATAAACAGACCCAAGGAGACCAAAATGCTAAGGCTAACAAGAATTGTTGCACTCATCTCTGCCCTCGTGGCAACACTCGGAACGGCTGCTCTCGCATCGAGCGCAACCTTCGCGCAGGGAATGAGGGGAATGACAGCAGCGCAAGAAGATGAGCAAGAAGATAGACAAGACACGTCGTCGAATAGACGCAGTGGCGCGGTGTTCGCAATGACCAATGAAACCGCCGGCAATATGATAGTTGTCTACCGTCGTAGGAACGACGGCACGTTGAGGAGAATCCGCAGTGTACGCACGCGTGGGCTTGGCATCGGGGTCGACACAGATACGCAGGGAGCGTTGAGACTGAGTAACGACAATCGTTTCCTGTATGCGGTAAACCCCGGTAGCGACGATCTCACAGTGTTCGCCGTGAACGGGACCAACCTCAAACTTGTTCAGAAAATAAACGCCGGCGACCAGCCCCTGAGCCTGACCCTTTCCGGTAATCTGCTTTATGTCCTCAACGGCTCGGTCGCCGGTAATGGAATAAGGGGTTTCAGGGTTGCGAACGACGGTACTTTAACGGAGTTGCCGGATTCGTTCAGGGCATTGAGTTCACCGATTGCTGTCCCCGGCATCGTTGAGTTCAGTCCTGACGGCAATGTGATCCTTGTCACGCACAAGACGACCAATGTGCTGCTGTCGCCCCAGAACGCTATAGACGCGTTCACGATTGGAGCCGACGGCTACGCCAGTGCGATGCCGATAAGAAATGCCACCTTCGGACTTCGCCCGTTCAGCTTAGCTTTCCGCAACGACGGCAAATTGGTGGTGGTCGAATCTTTTAACGCAGCACCCAATCTATCCGCCGCGTCTTCATACCAACTGAAGCCTGACGGTACGCTAGAGGTAATCAGCGGTTCTATTCCTAACGGGCAGACCGACGTGTGTTGGGTGGTAATCACCAATGATCAGCGTTACGCCTTCACGGCGAACTTCGGTAGCGGTACGATTTCAAGCTATCGCTTCGACTCCTCCGGTGATCTCTCCCTGATCAATGGCAGTGCCGCTTCTCTGGGGGAGACCAGCCAGCCAGTGGACTTAAGTCTTAGCGCAGATGGGCGCTTCCTCTTCTTGCTTCTCAGGGGTACTGGTGGAGTCGCCGCCTTCCGTATAGGAGAGGGTGGGAGCCTCACATCTTTGGGCGTAGTTGTCGGCGGCCTTCCGGTTGCTGACGGAGCTTCCGGTCTCGCTGCTTACTAGACAGTCTAACCAAAGCCG
>JACCTF010000379.1 GCA_013812565.1 Pyrinomonadaceae bacterium
AGAGTATGTACGAGTTGAAAATAGAGCCGACGTTTCGGGCTGAAGTTGCGTAAAGGAAAAGCCCCGCGACATGCGGGGCGTTAGTTGCTATTTTCTTTAATTTTGGCTGGCGGTATCTAATTCAATAGACCTCTTGCAAAAGTAATCTTAACTGAATGCAAAAGCCAGTAATTTAGCGGTCAGCATCTTCGGTGACTCCGACTTTTGCAAGAGGTCTATTAAACTGAGTCTAAGTCCTAACTGACGAGAGGGGATCCATGAGATACCCCTCTCTCATGCGTTTGCCTCAAACTCCTGATGCAACATATATGCGGATAAGATTGCCGTGCATGGTGGCAATAATCCTCGGTTTGTGGTCAATCGGGCTTTCCCGTGTTAATGGAAGTGCTTCAGCCTTCGGCCAATCTTCGCACACTGTAAAGCACGCTGCCGCGGGAAAGCCCGATGAATCTGGTCTATTCGAGATGATCCACCCCCGGGGGCTGGACTTCACGCACCGGAACTCTCCGACCTCGCAGAAATACCTGATCGAAACGATGGGCGGAGGGGTGGCGCTACTCGACTATGATAACGACGGCCTGCTCGATATTTTTCTCGTCAACAGTGGCCGGCTGGATGATCCGGTAAGACTTCCCGCCCGCTATGCTCGTTTTGATCCCGCCTATTGGAATCGCCTCTACAGACAGAACAAGGAGGGCACGTTCACCGACGTAACCGAATTTGCCGGGCTGGCCCGCGCCGGAGAGGAAAACTACGGTATGGGCGTGGCGACGGGAGATTATAACAATGACGGCTTCACGGACCTTTACGTCACCAGTTACGGTCATAACGTTCTGTACCGCAACAACGGGAATGGTACGTTCGCTGATGTGACTGCCGGGGCTGGCGTGGGTGCCGCTGGTTGGTCGGCCTCGGCCGGTTTTTTTGATTACGACAATGACGGACGCTTGGATCTGTTTGTCACCCGCTACCTGGATTGGGACATCGCTCGAAATATCCTCTGTGGCACCCCGTTTCATTCCTATTGCCGCCCGAATAAATTCGGAGGCGTTTCCAACCTGCTCTATCACAATGAGGGCAATGGCCGCTTCAGCGATGTCAGTCAAAGCTCCCTTATCGCTTCGCTTAAGGGCAAGGCGCTCGGGCTGGCTTTCAACGACGCGGATGATGATAATCTCCCTGACATCTTTGTAGCCAACGACGGGATGGAACAGTTCTTTTTTCAGAATCGCGGCGACGGAACATTCGCTGAGCGAGCGCTCGAAGCGGGAGTGGCGACCTCCGACGACGGGCGGACATACGCCGGGATGGGTGTGGATTTCGCGGATTACGATAACGATGGCCGTCCAGACATTTTTGTCACTAACCTTGCCTTGGAGATATACGCGCTCTATCGTAATGAGGGCAAGGGGCTGTTTAACTATACCAGTCTCCCGACGGGCTTAGCGGCTCTCACCGCCAGAAGCTCCGGGTGGGGAGCACGCTTCTACGATCTTGATAACGATGGCTGGAAGGATTTATTCGTGGCTCAAAGTCATGTGCTGGACAACGTCGAGCGCATCCAACCGAATTTGCATTACAAGGAGCCTCCGCTGGCGCTCCTGAATGCGAGCGGCAAGTTCCAAAAGATCGAGCTACCGGGAGTTCCCGCAGTGGTAGGGCGTGGGGCAGCTTTTGGTGACCTCGACAATGATGGAGATATTGATGTGGTCGTTTCTGTCCTGGGGGATCGCCCGGTTGTGCTACGCAACCGCGGCAACCGAAACCACTGGCTGCTACTGAAGTTGATTGGTACGCGGAGCAACCGCGATGGTCTGGGCGCTAAGGTCAGAACCGGCAACCAGAGGGTCTACGCCACAACGACTGGCAGCTACCTTTCTGCGAGCGATCAGCGGGTTCATTTCGGTCTCGGCTCAGAAAGGGAAGCGACCATAGAGATTCGCTGGCCGAGCGGGAAGCGGCAAGTCCTAGGAAAAGTCGCCGCCGACCAATTGCTGGAAGTGAAGGAGCCTTGATGTTCGCAGTGATTTTGCTTTGGGCGGCGTTGCAGGCAGCTTTGCCGCAGGGTTCACAGCCCGAGGTGGTTTCGCCGCAGGTTTTGCAGCACGTCCAGGCTGGCTTGAAAGCCAAAAAGGAGGGGAACCTGGACGCAGCTATTCAAGAGTTTCAGCAAGTAGTCGCCCTTGCCCCGAAGTTAGCCGCCGCCCATATGAACCTCGGCGCTGCATATTACGAGAAACGCGACTACGCGAACGCTGCGGTTGCGCTCTCAAAAGCGTTGGATCTCAAACCTGACTTGATTGGCGCGCATGGCATGGTGGGTGTGGCGCTCTTGGCACAAGGTTACGTGGAGAAAGCCATTCCGCACCTGGAGCGCGCCGAGATGATCAACGTGCTCGGCGTGGCGCTTCTTGAGGCTGGTCGCATTTCCGAAGCCGTTGAGAAACTTGAGGCCGCACTTCAGAAGCAGCCCGGCGATCCGGATCTTCTCTATTATCTCGGCCAAGCTTTTGGGCGGTTGTCAGGTCAGGCATTCGACCAACTCTTCGCACAGCATCCCGACTCGCCACGTGCCCGGCAGGTCCGCGCTGAGAACCATGCGGCGATGGGGCGCAGAGAAGCTGCCGAGAAAGAGTTTCGAACCATGTTGGAAGTTAAGCCGGACTTACGTGGAATACACCTTGCGCTGGGCGAGTTGTATCTTTCCGCCGCGGACTTTGACAAAGCGGAGAGCGAATTCCGTGCGGAACTCAAACTCAGCCCGGGTAGCGCATCCGCCCAATACCGGATGGGCGCAGTGCTGTTGAAGAAAGGGCAAATCCGCGAGGCCCGCACGCACCTCGAACGGGCGAACCAGTTAAAGCCGGAGATGCCGGAGACGCTTTACGAGATGGGCAAAGCGGCTGCGCTGGATGGCGATGTCGCGACGGCCGAGAGAGCCTTGTTGCGAGTTTCCGAACTCGAAGGTTCTGGTGCTCTCGCCGAGTCAGCCCACTTGCAACTCGCCCAGCTTTACCGGAAACAGGGCAAAGTGGTTGAGGCTGATAAGCATGTGAGGAAATTACGTGAGCTACAGCTATCGCGACAACCCTTTGCTCCACCTGTGAGATAACGCGCGACCCAGTCGCAGGAGAAAGTGACGAACTCGTCATCAGGCGGCAGAGCCGGATAGTAAGGCGGGGTGTCAGGCTCTGTTTCCGCACCGATCAGTCCGGCCTGTCGGAGCCAGCGTTTGATGGTAGTTTGCGACGGTGGCGGATGAAGCTGTCGCAGACGGAACAACTCCTGTTGAACGGCGCGGACACTGATCAGACCGACCGTGCTTTTTTCCAGGCGCTGGCGCACGCGCACGACGAGGCTGACGGCCTTTGGAGTGTATTGCTGCGGAGAGTGATGAGGGGCTGTGGATAAGCTATCGAGTGCTTGCCAGCCAGCATGTTCTAGGCGCTGCTTCCATTTGAAGAGCCAAGAGCGTGAGCGCGGGATGCGCGAGGGAATTGCAGTGGGAGATTTTCCCTTGTCAAAGAGCGTGAAGGCGAGACGCCGAGACCGAATGTCATCACAATTATTCTCATTCATCCGACCACGTTAAAAGTGGTCACGAGTGAGGAGAAAGTCAGTATTTATGCGGTCTTCAGCAAAAAGAGTCCACGATGTCGTGGCCCTTTTGCTCAATTTAAGGAGTCCACGATGTCATGGTTGATGTTAATCCACGATGTCGTGGCCCCTAACACCTAGCGGCTTGCCTTGATGTCGTAGACCCACAATGTCCCGAGATCCCGAATGTAAAGCCTCCCATTAGCAATCACCGGATACGCAAACGCCCCCTCCGGATACGGCCCCACCTTTTTATGCTTCGGCTGAGCCGGCGGAGTGAATCGGCCCTTTTCGCGATAGCCTTCAGGGGTCGCCTCCACCAACGCGACCTCTCCATTCACGCCGTGAAGATATAAAAGTCCATCGGCGTAGGCTATCGAACTCCAGCCGATACTCTTGGCCTGCCATTTCACCTTCCCTGTAGTGAACTCAGCCGTGACCAGGGTCTGCCCCACTTCCGTGCCGTAAAGGTAGTCGCCAACCACCACCGCTCCACCAATGCCGTTCCGAAGTCCGCGCTCAAAGTAGACCTGCTCTGCGGCGACTCCTCCGCCGTCCGACTTTAAACGGACGAGTCCGCCTCCGACGCCAAGGGCTCCGCCGTACACATATCCGTCACGCGCGACCGGCGTGAAATACTGCGCTGGACCCTTGGCAACCTCCTTGTAGCGCCAGAGGAACTGGCCGGTCTTCGCATCAACTCCGACCATGCCCTTGCTCAATAACTGCACGTATTGTT
>JACCTF010000230.1 GCA_013812565.1 Pyrinomonadaceae bacterium
GTTGATGTCAAGTCGTGTAATCTTCACGTTCCTGCACTCTTGACCTGATGCTGCCGGATCAACCTCTTTTTTGCCCTTCATCAACCAACCTTGTGATCGGAACTGGCTGCACGGATTGTTGCGCAAGCACGGGCTCATATTGATCGCCACGCACAACCGCTCGCTCCGGCACCGGTGCATCTGCGACATCGCGCACGCGCGTGACCAACAGCGCGGCGATGAGCATACAGAGGCCGCCCATCATCACAACGTAGAGCGGCGCATCTCCGTTGTTTTCGCCGAAGAAAAGTCGGATCAATCGCCCGAACGTGAGCGATGCGATGATCTCTGGAATCACAATGAAGAAGTTGAAGATGCCCATATAGACGCCGATGCGCGCCGGGGGCAGAGCGCCTGAGAGGATCGCATACGGCATCGACAGAATCGACGCCCACGCGATGCCCACGCCGACCATCGTCAACAACAACACATACTGATTCTGGATGAAGTAAACCGAGAGCAGTCCGACTCCGCCGCAGACGAGCGCAACGGCATGCACGGTTTTGCGGCTCGTCGCGTGGGCGAGTTTCGGCAACGCGAAGGCGACCATGAAACAGACGATTGAATAGACGGCAAAGCAGATGCCGCCCCACGCCGTGCCTTCGTTGTAAATTGATGACTGTGCATCCTCGGCCCCAAAGACGTGGCGCGCGATGGCGACGCCGAAGAACATCCACAGGCAAAAGAGTCCGAGCCACGTGAAGATTTGTACCGGAGCGAGCTGCCGCATCGTCACTGGTATCGTACCGAGCGCCTGGAAGATTTCCCGTATCCACCCGAAGCCGCGCGCCTCCCGACGTGTGCGCTCAAACTCCGCGAAGTCTTCCGGCGGATACTCCTTTGACGTAATCACCGTCCATAACACGGCGAGCAGGAACACACCTGCGCCGATGCGAAAAGAGTACGTGACAGCGAGCGGTATCCCGCTCGCCGACTCGCCCGTAATGCCGAACAGACGAAACGTGTATGGCAGAGCGTTCGCGAACGTCGCGCCGATACCGATAAAGAAGCTCTGCATTACAAACCCGGCGGTGCGCTGACTCGTGTTCAACTTATCGGCGACGAAGGCGCGGAAAGGCTCCATCGAAATGTTGATCGAAGCGTCCAAGACCCACAACAGCGTCGCCGCCATCGCCAAGCCTGTGATGAAACTGCCGAGCCATCCGCGGAGAGAAGCGGCAAGCTCAGCCGCGCTCGGCATCAGGAACAGAGCAATCGACGAAAGAATCGCGCCGACGAGAAAATACGGACGCCGCCGACCGAGCCGATTCCACGTGCGGTCGCTCATCGAACCGATGATCGGTTGCACGAGCAGGCCGGTCATCGGCGCGGCGATCCATAGAATCGGGATGCGGTCAGGCTCCGCGCCGAGCTTTTCGTAGATCGCGCTCATGTTGGCGAGCTGCAACCCCCAGCCGAACTGTATGCCGAGAAAGCCGAAGCTCATGTTGAAGATTTGCCAGAAACTCAGACGCCGTTTCTCCATCGGTGCTCCTCAGAGAAGATGCCAGATGTCAGATGCTAGATGTCAGTAAATGCTTTGACTAACATCTGACATCCGACATCTGACATCTATTGTTTTATGGTTAAGATCGCCGCGGTGCGACCCGGCATTTCGACTTTGCACACGCCGTTGTTGATCTGCACATCTTTGACTCGCGCACCGAATGCGTTCATTTGCAGACGATCCCTTAGTTGCCTGCCATCTGGAAGTTTTATGCTTGCAACGTCGAACTCAATGGTTGCCGTCTTTGAATCGTTGTTGAAGATGATGAGCACGGTCTGTTGCGGTGTGGTGCGCGCGTAGGCGTACTGCTGTTCAGCAACGTAGAGATTTATGAGCGTGCCCCGCCGTAGCGGTTCGAGCTCGCGGCGAAGGCGCGCGAGTTTTTGCACGTGCTCAAAGACAATCTGCTCGTCGAAGGTGCGACCTTCACGAGTGAAAGCATCGCGCGCATCACCGGGAAAGCCGCCGGGAAAGTCGCGGCGATTATCGGGATCGGGGCCGCCGTGGATCGCGATTTCGTCCCCGTAGTAAAGCTGCGGAACGCCGCGCGTCGTCATGACAAAAGTCTGCGCGAGCCGGAGGCCGGTGATGTTCGCTCCGGGTTCGTTCATGAACCGCAGCATGTCATGGTTGCCGATGAACGTAACGAGCATCTGCGGATTCGGATAGACATGATCGCGCGCGAGCATCTGAACGATATCACGCAGCGAGCGATTCTCGGCAAAGGCGCGACGCACGGGGTAGAAAAGTGGGAAATCAAAGAGCGAATCAACCTTCGAGTCAACTCCGTCAAAGCGCGGCACGCCTCCTTGAAAGAATGAAACGAGCGCCGGGTCGCCGTCATAAAGTTCGCCGACAACGTTGACGTTTGGGTACTCGCGTTTGATCGCCGTCATCCAATCTCGCCAAAAAGCTCTTGGTACATAGGGCAGCGTATCTTGCCTGATGGCGTCGAGACCCGTGATGCCGATCCACCATAAAGTGTTTTGGATGATGTAACGCTTCGTCTCTTCATCTCCCTGATTAAGATCGGGAAGCACATTGATGAACCAGCCGTCGAGGGTCGCGCGCTTTGCCTCATAGTTTGCTCGCGGGTCTTGCAGCGTCCACGGCTGGAACGGATTGGTCAAATGCTTTGCGGCAGTGCCGTTGAACCACGTCCCTGTCGGTTGATCCTTCACCCACGGATGATACGGGCCGGAATGGTTAGCGACCTGATCCTGAATAACTTTAAGCCCAAGCCGGTGCGCTTCATCGACAAGTTCTTTCAACTCGGCGAGCGTGCCGAAGTGTTCTTCAACCCCGTAGAAATCAACTGCGCCATAGCCGTGATAATCCGTGATCGGACCTTCTTCGTACTGCTCCCGCTCGTTCAGATGATTGACGTTGTCGTACCACGGGTTGAGCCAGATGGCGGTGACGCCCAACTCTTTTATATATGGCAGACGTTTGCGGATACCGGCGAAGTCGCCGCCGTGATAGTAACGCCCTTTGCGGCGGTCATAGAGTCCGGGTGACGAGGGCGGATTATTATTTGCCGCGTTCCCATCCATGAAACGGTCGGGCATGATCAGGTAGAGCACATCGTCGGGTGTGAATCCTTGGAAACGATTCGCGCGCTCAAGCGGCGCAGAGATTTCAAACGGCGCTTCGACGACTCCGCTTGATGTCGTGATTCGCAGCGCACGCCGTCCGGGTTTGGCGTGTGGATCAATCTGCACATCAACAAACAAGTATGTGCCCGCTTGATTTGTGCTTGCTTGACTGGTTCTAATTTCTGCCCCTACCGCTTCGACCTTAGCATCCCTGAAGTTGCGTCCGCGCACCATCACGCGCACGGGATTGATCGAGTGATTGATCCACCAGTTCGGTGGTTCGACTTTGAGCACGGCGGGAGCGTTCTGTGCTGCCGCTGAAGTGGTCGCGACGAGCAGCAGGATGAGCGGTACGATGGCTCTTTTTAGTTGAATGTTAGGCGTGGTGATCTTCACCACACAGGCACAGAGGTCACGCAGAGAATCCCAGAGAGGACACAAGCTCAACTCTCTAGGATTCTCTGTGACTGCTCTGTGTCTCCGTGGTAAGTCGCCGCTTGCCATACACTGACGTGGAAGTAAACCAACCTTCTTTTCGTTCATTGCGGGTGGGACACGGTTGCCTTCTTAATGTCCCTGGCGTAAAGCTCGGTCATCTTCCTCAGCTTGTCACTGACCTCGCCGGTCAACGCATCTGACATGTACCGCCAAGTCCAATTGCCGCCGAAGCTGGCCGGGAGGTTCATGCGTGCCTCAGTACCAAGCCCGAGCACGTCTTGCAGCGGAACAATCGCCGTATCGGCGACCGATGCCGACAATGTGCGGATGAACTTCCAATGAATGTCTTGACTCGTTGCATCAAGGTACTGAAGACAGAACCGGCGTTCGCGTTCGACCTGCACCGCATCGCGGGTTGAGCCTTCGCCGGCGTGGCTATTGAACCATCCGGCGGTGGTGTCGTTGTCGTGCGTTCCCGTATAGACCACAACGTTGTGATGATAGTTGTGCGGCAAGTCTTGGTTGCGAGGGTCGCCACCGAAAGCAAATTGGAGGATGCGCATTCCGGGAAAGCCGAAGTCATCGCGCAGGGCTTCCACATCAGGCGTAATCACACCGAGATCTTCAGCGATAATTGGAAGCTCACCAAGCGCTCGCTTCATCTGAGTGAACAGTTCCCTACCGGGCACCTTGACCCACCGTCCACGCTCGGCCGTTGTGTCACCACCAGGTACTTCCCAGGAAGCAGCGAAGCCGCGAAAGTGGTCCATCCGTACCAAGTCGATTGTTTCGAGCGTAGCGCGCATGCGCTCGATCCACCACGAGAAGCCGTGCTTGCGCATCCGCTCCCAATCATAAATCGGATTGCCCCACAGTTGCCCGGTTTTGCTGAAGTAATCGGGCGGCACGCCCGCGACCACGCGCGGATCGCCATGCTCATCGAGCTTGAACAGGTGGGGATTGCACCACACATCCGCCGAATCGTAAGCGACGAAGATCGGGATGTCGCCGACGATGCGGATGCCACGCTCGTGACAGCGGGCTTTGAGCGCCGACCATTGTTTGAAGAACAGGTACTGGTAAAACTTCTGCGCGTCCACTTGATCGCGCAACTCGCCGCGCGCATGAGCAAGCGCTGTCGCGTCGCGTTGCGCGAGCGGCGTTTCCCAACGGTTCCACACAGCGCCGCGATGCGAATCCTTCAACGCGCGAAACAAGGCGTAGTCGTCGAGCCACGCTTGGGCTTGCTGACAGAAAGTTTGGAAGTCACTGCGCAGCGCGGTGTCGGTGGTGCGCTTGAAACGAAGAAAGGCTTTAGCGAGCAGCGCGGTTTTGAATTCAATGACCGGCCCGAAATCAACGCGCTCAGCCGGGAACTGCGATGCGCCTGCGAGGTCTTCGTTTGACAGCAGGTTCTCTTGGACGAGCCGCTCAGGGCTGATGAGCAGAGCATTGCCCGCAAACGCCGAGAAGCACTGGTAAGGAGAATCGCCATATCCGGTCGGCCCGAGCGGCAGCACCTGCCAGAGGCTCTGACCGCTTGCCACAAGAAAGTCGATGAACCGGTATGCTTCGCTGCCTAAGTCGCCGATGCCGAACTTTCCCGGCAATGATGTCGGATGCAGCAGGATGCCGCTTGATCTTGGAAAGCTCACCTTAACCTTCTTTCTACTTTCGGATTGAAATTCAAATAGCTTCGGCTTGATTGTCTATTAAAATATCCGAAATGTGAATCAGCCGCTTGGTGTGAATTCGAGTTTTACCAAATGAGTAGGCAAAAGCAGCCAGGCTTTGCGATGCTTGGTGGATGTCTAAGCCAAACCTTCCATCGCTCCACCTGACTGCTTCGCCAGTCTACCTGGCGGCCAGTGCGGTTAACAATCTGATCCGCGGCTTGCCTGCTGGCACCGCTTACTTCATCGGGGTTGTGCTCATCACCATGATGACCGGCCAACTCGTCCATCGCCAAGGAAGCCTCGCTCGCGCCGCCTTGCCCTATGTCGCGCATCTGCACTGGGGCTGGCACCGCGCCCATCGTGCGATGGCGCGCGGTAAACTCTCGTTGGATGCGCTGTTTGACGAGGCGCTGCGGTGGTGCCTTGATCATCTGCCGGTTGAGCCCGTCCGCTTGGGTAGTCGGGGGCGCAGCGTGCATGCCATCGACTCTTTGACCATCGCTCGACTGCGTGCCAGCACGAAGTGTGCGCTGCTTGGCAAGGGTTACTGTCATCGGGCTGGGCGTTGTGTGCGTGCCAACATCGTTGCCGCGCTCACCACCGTCGTGATGGTTGGCGAAGTGCGCGTCGGTCTGGTGCGGCGCACGCGCTTCGGTGCGAGTTGCGAAGAGGCCGTCGCCGCGCTCACCGCAGGCGTGCCCACGAGCGATGATGAGCGGCTCTTTAGTGTTGACGCGGGGATTGCCACACGGGAGCAGTTCCAACAGGCGACTGAGCGTGATGCGCTGGTCGGTCGGTTGCGCAAGAACGTTAGTTTGCGGCGCGCCCCGACAGCGCAACCGGGTGGCCGTGGCCGCCCGCGGCTGCACGGGCCGGTTCTGCACGTCGGTGCGAAGCGGCCCGACGGGCGCACCGATGAAGACGTGACGATCCGCGTTGAGGAGCGCGAGGTGCGACTCAGGCGGTGGAACAACTTGCACTTCAGGGGTGCGGCGCAAACGATCATTGACGTCGTGCGGGTTGATGACCCAGCTTACAAGCGGCCGTTGCTGATCGGCACGACCGCACGTGAGCTGACGACCGAAGAGATTAGACAAGCGTACCGGCACCGGTGGCCTGTGGAGACCAACTTCTTTGTCGCGCAAGGGACGTGTGCGATGGAGATGCCACGAGCCTGGAGTGAGCGTGCGGTGGAGCGACGGATCGGTTTGGCACTGCTCGCCGGATCGCTGCTCAAAGCGATCGCGGCTGCTTGTGAACCACTGCGGATGGGGCCGTGGGATCGCAAGGCGGTCTCTTCGGCGGGAAGGTTGGCGAATCATCTGGACATCCACGCCGATAATTTTGCGGCACTTGCGCTTAACGGGGTGGCACCGAGAAAGTACTGTAAAATAGAAGAACCTAATCATGCCAATGATTTGCGGCTACCGATAGCTGCTTGAATTGGTAAAACACGAGATCATACTTCATCTGTGTTCAAAGATTGAATGGTACTCTGGACGGGCAGTAGACGCATCGGTGTAGGTCGAAGGCTTGCCGCGTTTGCCGGTGCGCGCAGTGTTCTGCCATGCGGCAAGAACATCTTGACTGACCCACAGTGTGAGTCTTCCACGCTGGACGAGAGCTTTGTTATAGTCACTAGAGTTACGGAGATGGTAAGTGCGTTTGGGTTTCTTCTTTGCCACACAAAGAGTTTACCAACACCGCCGTCTCCGTAGCTATTTGTGCATCAACGCCCTACAAGCCCGCAAAACTTGAGGACATAAACGATGTCTTCAACGAAATGAAAGCGGGCACGATTAATCGAGGAGGTGCACGACACCCGCGATTGGCGGAGCATCATCGTGAACGGGCGGGCTGCACGGCTGACGACCGCCGAGGATCGGGTGCTCGCGCTGACGTACATCAAAGAAAGCAGTCCGGCGCAGACGCCCGCGATTCACGAACGGTGGACGACTATATGGGCGCCCGATAAAGTTTCCGCCTTTTATCGCCTGCATCCTGATTTCATGAGCGGGCGCTCGACCGTCAGTTAGGCTTTCTGAA
>JACCTF010000263.1 GCA_013812565.1 Pyrinomonadaceae bacterium
AAAACAACAAAGAGTTGTCAACCATCACAAGGTCAACCAGTTAGCAGGATTTCAAAAATCTTCACATCAGACCGCGTAAGGTGAGTTCATAACTGAAGCGAAAATCAACGATGCGATACCGCTCCCTGCAAAATCTCTGGGAGTTGTTTGGTGAAGGCAGAGCGCGGCAGCACACGATCAATCCCGGCCTGTTCGGCGCGGCGTTTCAACTCTATCTCCACGTGCGAGAAGAAACCAAGGATTGGCACGGCGCGCGACTCATCATCTCCCTTTAATCCTTCAGCGAGTTGAACGAAGTCGTAACGCAACGAATGAAGATCAATGATGATGAGCGCGGGATGGTTCTTTTTCGCCGACTCGATGGCGGCATCCGTACTAGGCACAAAATCAACTTCCACATCCAGGTGCTCCGCCGTGGTGCGAATCTTGGCCCTGAAAAACATATCATCGACAGCAGCGACGATGCGGCGCTTCGTCATATAATCTCCTCCTTGTCAGCGAAGTGTAATTTGAAAGATTCTGCACTCCTTCGGCTGTTCGCGTAAAGGTCGAAAGCTATTGGCAATCATTGGACATTCATTATCGGACACCGGCGCGTCGCCAGCGTGCGATGTTGAAACGGGGAGTTTTACGATTGATGAAAACTCCCGCGCTGCTTCATCAAAGCTCGTCATCGCAACTTTTAATATCCGTTATGCCGTCGGTTCGTTCTTGATCACCGGAAGCTTACTGCGACGCATCGGGCTGAGGCGTCCACGGCGGCGACCGGCGCTTGTCGCCCATCATATATCTTTGGCGGCAGACGCTCTGTCGAACGGCGTGCGCATGCCGCCTGCTGACATCATCGCTTTGCAAGAAGCGGATCGATGCACCACACGCGCCGGAGGCCGACATGTCGCTCGCGAACTGGCACAGGCGCTCATGATGAATTACGCCCGTGCCGGCGTCGATCTTCCGCCGAACGAAGCACCCCAATTGAAGCAGTGGTACTTGGACTTTGAAGAGCACCTCTCACCGGGCGATGCGGGGGACACGGGCGTCGCGCTGCTCAGCCGGTTGCCCCTCGTGCGCGCGTTGCGGATTGACTTGCCCTGGTCTCAGTGCGCGTGGCGTCCCCGCCTTGCGCTTGCTGCCGAAGTGTTCATCAAGCACAAGAAGCTCTCAATCTTTAATGCACATATCGACCCGCATGCTGGTCTTGCAGATCAATTCGCACAGCACGAAGCGGTGCTTCAGCGTGCCGACGAAGCGAACGCTACCGGCCCGGTTGTGCTGCTCGGTGATTTCAATACGTTGACCCAACGCTCGTGCATCGAGGTACGCCATCTGTTTGAATCGCACGGTTATTCAACGCCGCTGCCGACGGGCACGGCGACGTGGCGCGCGGGCTTGATTCGGTTGCATGCCGATTGGATATTTGTGCGAGGTGCGCGGGTTACGAGATGGGGCGTTGCCAGACGGTTGAGCGTTTCGGATCACTGGCCCGTGTGGATTGAAATCGAAACATCTACAGGAGCAAACGAAGATTTTGAACGACATGATAACGAGCCGCAATAACTATGATAACTAGCCGCAGCAACTCGCTAGTGAAGCGAGCGCGGGACGTGCGCGATGGAAGAGAAAGTCAACTCATCTTTCTCGAAGGAGTCAGGCTGTGCGAAGAAGCCGTGCGGACTGCGCTCCGTGTTGAAGATGTGCTTTACACCAGCAAGCTCATACCTGACGAACGCAGCGCGCGTCTGCTCGAAGCGATCACTCGCCTCAGTCAGCGCAGCACGCTTGTCAGCGAGGAGGTGCTGGGTTTTGTTTCGGATACAAAAACTCCGCAAGGGATTGTGGCACTCGCCGCACGACCGCCGACAGACCGCAGCGTATTTGCGCAGGATTCAAACGACAAGCCGCTCATCGTAATTCTGCATCGCGTCAGTAATCCGCTTAACGCTGGAGCGATGTTGCGCGTCGGGGAAGCTGCCGGAGCAACCGGGGCAATCTCAACCGAAATGACAACCGATCTTTTCTCTCCGAAGGCCCTGCGTGGCGCGATGGGTTCGAGCTTTCGTCTGCCACTTTGGACGAGAGCGCAGTTCACCGAAGTTCTAACCTGGTGCGCTCAACAAAATATCACCACCGTCAGTACAGGACTACGCGCTACGCGCAAGCACACAGAGATCGATTGGACGCGCCCCGCCGCCCTCATCGTTGGCGCGGAAGGAAGCGGACTCGAACCGAGCGAGATGGCGGCAACCAACCAAGCGATTAGAATACCGATGCGCCCTCCAGTGGAAAGCCTCAACGTTGCGACAGCCTTAGCCATCGTGCTCTACGAAGCAGCACGACAGCGAGGAAACTTATAGGAAAGGATGAACGATGAACGCGGAACGATGAATAAGAAGCCATCACTCTTTACTTCATCGTTCATCGTTCCGCGTTCATCGTTTCCCTGCTTCTCTACTCTATGCCCTTCCGCTAGAATACCATTCGAGCTTGTTGAGATGCGCTCAGTTCCCTCCCCAATGCGCGGACCTTAATTCAGGCTGCGACCGGATTGTTTCAGCAGGTTCGAACTGCTTGCGGTGCAACTGAGAATTGCAGTGTCCCGGATAAATGCATGAATAAAGAGAATGAGAAGGGCGTCGGAAGAAAGCGCGACGAAGCGCTCGTCGAACGTTTGTTTCGTCGTATGCTGGAAAGCATGGGCAGCGTCGTGGATCGTAAGCTCGGTCGCGCGGATGCCTTCCAAGGGCAACTGACCACATCAACCGTAATCGAGAGGATGAAGCGCTTGATTGATGAGCGCGTGCACGATGGTAGTAACGTCGGTGGTGATGGCGGCGGCCGTGGACTAATCGCTCCGCATCTGTTGAAACTGAAAATCGAGTGGGGCACACATTCTGAAGCGCCGCCCGAAGCCGTCCAGGAACTGGAGTACGAGATTCTTG
>JACCTF010000275.1 GCA_013812565.1 Pyrinomonadaceae bacterium
GTACCAGAGAAAGCCGAGGCTCGCTCCGGTCATTGCGCCGCAGAAGACCGTTAGTTCAGCGACCTCCGGCCGATGGACCAGTCCTAAGTAACCAGCGAAACGCGCATCGCCACTGATATACGTAAAGGCAGTTAGCGCCGACACCGCGATGAAAGTTGTACTGATTGCCAGTCCATCGAGACCATCCGTTAAATTCACCGTGTTCGACGTGCCGAGCAGGACCAGGATCACAAAAGGCAAATAGAGAATTGACCCGATGTAGCTGATGCTCGTGCGCGGGTCCGGGTCGGCGGTCGCTTTGAAAAACGGAATGTTCAAGTTCCAGGAGTAGTTGGTGAACAAGTAAAGGGCAAGCCACACCAGGATCGCAATGGCGAATTGCGCGATCAACTTCTGCTTGCCGGTCAAGCCCAGGCTGCGTCGCTGCACGACCTTTGTATAATCATCGGCAAACCCGATGGCCGCAAAGAGCGTCGTCGCAATCATCACGATCCAGACGTAGAGGCTCGACAACCTGGCCCACAGCAGCGTCGAGATCAGCACCGATCCGATGATCAACACGCCGCCCATCGTCGGCGTGCCGCGCTTTGCCATGTGCGCCTGCGGACCTTCCTCGCGAATCTCCTGTCCGACTTTCAAGTTTCGCAGCGCGTTGATTACATGACCGCCGAAGACCAAGGAGATCATCAGCGCGGTGATCGAAGCATAGGCGGTGCGGAACGTGACGTACTGGAAAACGTTCAGCGCTTTAACGATGTACGCACCCTCAGCCTGCGTCTGAAGGGTTTTGTAAAGCCATTCATAAAAGATGTAGTAGATCATCGCTTCAACGCTTCAACCCGCAAACTCATCCGCCTTGCCGCCCGCTCGTGCCCGCTACATCCCTTGCTCGCTTCCGCCCGCTAACGCAAACCGCTCGCGAAGCGCTTCGATCACCTTGTCGGTTCGCACGCCGCGCGATCCTTTGACTAATATAAGATCGCCTTCTCGCACTTCACTCCGCAGCGCCGCCGCCGCTTCTTCCACGGTCTCAAAAAACTTTATCCTTCCGGCATCCATCCCAGCCTCTCGTGCCCCTTCAACAAGCTCTCGCGCATGCCCGCGTATGCCCCACAGTTGATCAACCTTCAGGCGCGCGATTTCGCTCCCGGTTTCGCGATGTAGTGCGGCGCTCTCCGGTCCAAGCTCCAACATCTCTCCTGCAATGACTATCGTGCGCTCGGCCGTGCGATCGCGCGTTGGAACACCTTCCGTCACCGTGCGCACCATGCCCAGCAGCGCGCCTGGATTCGAATTGTACGTGTCATCTACCGCCGTAAATCCGTCGGCAAATTTCAACACCTGACCGCGCATTTCCGAGACCGTAGCCTCACGAAGCGCGCGGCCGATGACAGCCGGCGCAATCTCAAAACACGTTGCAACCGCTGCCGCCGCGAGCGCGTTGGAAAGATTGTGGCGGCCGGGCATCGGCAACTCCGCTACGGCTTCACCGAGCGGCGTGTGCAGGCGAAAGCGTGTAAGCCCGAGCCGCACGCCTTCGATCTCTGTCGCCATCACGTCGGCTTGAGTTTCAAGGCCGAAGGTGAGCACCGGCCCGGCGTGCATCTCGCGCATCGCGGCCACGCGTTCGTCATCGGCGTTGAGAATCGCTGTCCCTCCCGGCTTCAATCCCTTGATCAACTCTGACTTGGCGGCGGCGATGTTTTCAATCGTGCCGAGAAACTCAAGATGTACGGGCAGGACGCTCAACTCGACGGCGATGTCCGGAGGGGCGATGTGGCATAACTGCGTGAGTTCACCCGCCATCGACATGCCCATCTCAAGCACCGCCGTGTCGTACTGCGCTGGGCTTCGGCCCGCGCTTTCCATCTGCAACACAGAGAGCGGCAAACCTAGTTCGCTGTTGAAGTTCTTCTGACTTCGCAGCACGCGCCGCCCTGCGGCTTGGAGCACATGCGAGGTTAAATCCTTCGTTGTCGTTTTGCCCGCGCTGCCGGTGATTTCGATTACCGTTTTCCCCCACTCCCTCAATACGCCGTGCGCTAGATGCTGCAAAGCTTCGATACAATCTTCAACGAGCAACAAACTGTTACCGAGCGCAAGCAGCCCCGGATCAGCTTCAACGCGCGTTGCCCGCGCGACGACCGCCACGGCTCCGCTCTTGAGGGCCTGCGGTACAAAGCGGTGCGCATCTTCGCCGAACTTTCCAGTGAAACAGTGGCGCGCATAATCTTCTGGAGACAAGGCAAAGAAGAGCTCGTCCGGTGCGAGCCTTCGTGAGTCAATCGCATAGCCCGCGATCTCGCGCCCGAGCAGTTCGCCTCCGCCCGCATCAGTTGAAACCATCCTGGCCCGCATCAAACTTGCCGCCTTCGCTATGTTCACGCTCTCAACCTCGTTCCTACGCGTCACTGAAAGCTTGCGCGCTGATCCTCTATCGCAGCCAAATTGTGTTTACTCGCTTCCACCTCCTCTCCCGCCATGTCTGTTCTTATCTGCGAAGACCTCGCCTGCACTCTCCGCCGCCGACGGTGCAGGTGACTCGACACGTTCCGTCTCCGTCGATAAAGTCCTGTGGGTCGCACGCGCGCGGCGTACTCGCCTACGGCAAATCACAATTCTACGTTTCAGTTCGCTGCTGTTGATGTTCTGTAAAATTCTCATAGGAACATTTCAGATTTGAGATTGAAGGAGACGATAAGCCGCAGATCAGCAAATCGAAAATCCCATCAATCGCTTTTTGCAAAATTGACGCGAACAATCTGTCCGACTTCAATCTCTCTACCCGCCGCTGGTCGCTGCCGGGAGGCGCGCCCCTCGCCACGCGCTTCGATTTGCAAACCGAGTTGTGCGCAGACGCGCGCTGCATCGCGCACGCTCTGCCCGAAGAGGTTCGGCATCAGTATGGTTCGGCCGGAGGCGACCGCATACACAACTTCACTCGCTCCCCCTTGCATCGTGCGCTGCACATGGCGGGGCAAGAACATCTCGCGGTCGTTGTTTGCCCGCTCAACCTGCTGCGCGGCAGCCGTTGCAGAGCCGGTCCGCGCGGGCGTACGTGCGTCGGACGCGACATCGGCCCCGGCATCCGGCATCCCTGCGTTTGGTGCCACGTTGAGGTATGGCAATACGCTCTCGGCGATTTCGCGGAAAACAGGCGCGGCCACTTCGCCCCCGTAGTACGCGCCAGTTGGTTCATTGATTACGACGATGATGACCACAGAAGGATTCTCGACCGGCGCAAAGCCGACAAACGAAGCGACGTACTTTGTCTTCGAATAAGCTTTAGTACGCGGATCGATCTTCTGCGCAGTGCCGGTTTTACCCGCGGCTCGATAGCCACTGAGCTGCGCCCGTTTTGCTGTCCCTTCGACAGTGACGCTTTCAAGCATGCCGCGAAGCGCGCGGGCAGTGCGGACGCTCGTGACGCGCTGCTCGCTTGGAGTTGTGCGACGCAGAACCCGACCATCGGCATGGCGGACTTCGCGCACCAGGTGCGGTGCGACGCGTACGCCGTCATTCGCCAGCGCGCCGAAAGCCGCCGCCACTTGTAAAGGCGTCGCGCCGATCTCCTGTCCGATGGCGATAGACGCAATCGAGGACGGCTGCCACCTGGCTACGGGTCGCAGCAACCCAGGCGTCTCGCCGGGCAGTTCAATGCCTGTCCGCACACCAAAGCCGAAGCGCGTAATGTAGTCGTACATCCGCTCGCGGCCAACGCGTGAAGCAAGTTTGATCGCCGCGACGTTGCTTGATTTGGCTAACGCTTCAGTCATTGACAGCATGCCGTATGGGTGGTGATCGCGCACGATACGCCCCGCGACGTCAATCGCCCCCATCTGACAATCGATGCGGTCTTCAGGCTGAATTAGTTTTTCTTCGATGGCCGCAGCGTAGGCGACGATCTTGAAGGTCGAGCCGGGTTCGTAGATGTTTTGCAGCGCTTCGTTTGTGCGTGCCGCCGCCGAGGAGTTTCCCGCCTCGTTCGGATCGAAGGCGGGCACGCCTGCCAGCGCCAGCACCTCACCCGAGCGTGGATCAAGCACAATGGCCGTGCCTGTACGGGCACGAGTGTTGGCAACGGCTGTGGCGAGCGCCTGCTCGGTGCGAAACTGGATAGTTCGATCAATCGTCAGAACAACAGTCTGTCCCGGTCGCGGCTGGGTTTCAAAGCTTTCGTATGAGCGACGACGTCCGTCCTCCTCTATAAAGAGCCGGCCCGCCTTGCCCGCAAGCGGGGCATTGTGGAACTGCTCGACGCCTGCTAAACCCAATTCATCCGTGTCGACAAAGCCGAGCACATGCGCGGCCAGCCGGCCGTTCGGGTAAAAACGTTTGGATTCCTTGTGAGCATAGATGCCGTGTAGTTCGAGCGCTTGAACTTTCTCAGCTCGCTCTTGGTCGAGCTTGCGCGCGATCCAGACGAACTTACGATCAGTGCGTTTCGCCTCGGCCAGGCGCGTCGCCAGCGCCTCGCTGTCTGCTTCAAGCACGGGAGCAAGGCGGGTCGCTGTTTGATGAGGGTCAGCGATTTGTGATGGCACGGCGAAGAAAGAGTCGCAGTCGACGCTACGCACCAACTCACGTCCTGCGCGATCAAGGATCAATCCACGTGAAGGGTTTGTGCTGACTGCGCCTTGGTGTTGCGCACGCGCATGCGCACTTAACCAACCGTGCTGTGAAGTTTGAAGGTAGAAGAGCCGAGTTCCGATGATGAGCATCCACAAAGCGAGGACGAGCGCGACGATTAACGTGCGCCGTCGCAATCGGTCTGAGTTAGCTTGTGTTTGAACGGCAAAGTATTCAGACATACAGTGTGGTTTGCGCTTGCTCTCCAATCCGTTGACGATGATTAGATAGCAACCAAACTAATAACCATGCGCCGCACTACTAAATCCCGTTGGTGTCGAGGCCGAACGCACTGCTTCCCTCTGCGCGCTTGTCCCGCCGCTCACGCGGCCTTGCCTTAAACTTGATGCAATGATTTGCGTAGAGCTTGCCGGCTGCATACCGAGTTCACGTGCCACGCGTTCTAAGCGAGATGGAGATGCCGCCTTCTCAATCTTTAACAGCAACCGGCGCTGATCTTCCAACAGACGTGCGCGCTCACGCCGTAAATCTTCGCTTTGATAGCCACAACGAATGGCAGCGAAATGTTGACTGGCGGCCTGGACAAACCCTCCGGCGAGCACCACACAGCACCCGAACAACAAGGCAAACTGCCGCAGCGCTCGTTTGTCGTAGGGGGGCTTTGCCCAAAAAGTCGGTTTCGTGCCCATACATTGGGTGAGTAAAATTGGACAGACCCTATATCTCGCGGTCA
>JACCTF010000323.1 GCA_013812565.1 Pyrinomonadaceae bacterium
GTTCAAAGGCAGATCGACGATGCGCTTGTTTTCAATGACCGTACCGACCGTCGCGTTCTCGGTGGTCATCAGCGCCCCGCTGCCGCCCTGCACTTCAACAATCTCGGTGACGTTGCCGACTTCGAGAGTGAAGTCAATGCGCGCCGTCTGTTGGACTTGTAACTGAACGTCGTTTTGTGTGATGGCTTTGAAGCCGGGGCGTTCCACTTTGATGGAGTAGGCGCCCGGCTGCAGGGCGGGGAAACTGTAGACGCCGGATTCGTTACTGGCGGCCTTGCGTGCCGCGTTGGTGGCGGCATTAGTCACCGTGACCGTAACGCCCGGCACGACCGCGCCGCCCGGGTCGGTGATGACGCCGGTAATCTCTCCTTGCGTCTGTGCATAAAGATTAACAGGGAAGGCTGGCACAATTATTAAACCAAGGAGCAGGCAAAAGGCAGAGATGTGTCGCGGCATGTTCGCCTCCTAAGGGGGTTTGGAAGTTTGGCCCGAGGTTTTATCTGAAATGAAGGTCGAATGCAAACTATTTCTCGGCAGTTTTGCCCTCAACAATTTGGTTCGGGCGAGGGGGCATTCAAGGCGCAAGCCGAGCGCTACTCATCAACAATGCTGTCGAAACAGAATTTGATAATCCGGCTCTAAGATGAAAATAAGCCGCTGCGTTACGCGGATGCGCACAAATGATGAATCAAACGTGACGGTGCGTAACCAACCAAGCGGCGCCGAGCGCCGTCTAAAGGTTCGCAAACGAAGAGTTTCAGCAGCATCTTGGTTCTTCTCTGTTAGAGATTCGGTTTGACGGGTATGTTGCTGTAAACGAGAACTTGATGTTTATTAAACAAGCGTATAAAGGGATGAGAGTAGAGAAATTTCTATGAGTGCCAAAACTTCTTTGAACACCAGATTACAATCAGCAACACGTCTACGAAGGGCTGCGATGTCGGCGATTATCGCGCTCTCTTTGATGGGCAGTTTGAATGCTTCACCAACAGTATCCGGCACGCCGTTGCGGGCACGGGAGATAGTAGCTAATACGGCTGTCAGCGGGCTAGTGCAGAATTCTTACGCAGATGTTGTCAGTCGCGTCGCACCAGCCGTCGTCACGGTCAATTCAGTTAGTCGCCCGCGCGCTCAGCAAGGACAACAAGGACAGCAATCGCCTTTCGATGATCCGATGTTCCGCGAATTCTTCGGCGAGCGCTTCCGCGGTGTGCCGCAGCAACCTCGCCCGCGGCGCGGGGTAGGGTCAGGCGTGATCGTTAGTCAGGACGGGTATATCCTGACTAACAACCACGTGGTTGAAGGGGCCGACACGGTGACGATTGAGATGACTGATCGCCGCACCTTCACGGCCAAGGTTGTTGGCACAGACCCGCTGAGCGATTTAGCGGTGCTGAAAATTGATGCGCGTAATCTACCCGTTCTACCGCTCGGCAATTCGGATAACGTGCGCGTCGGTGATGTCGCACTCGCCGTCGGCAACCCGCTCGGCGTCGGCCAGACCGTAACGTCCGGCATTATTTCTGCAAAGGGGCGTTCAACATTCGGGCCGGGTGATAGCTTCGAGGATTTTATTCAAACTGATGCGCCGATCAATCAAGGCAACTCGGGCGGCGCGCTCGTCAACACCAACGGTGAACTTGTCGGCATCAACTCGCAGATACTGTCTCCGACCGGCGGTAACATCGGCATCGGCTTCGCCATTCCGTCAAACATGGCAAAGACCGTGATGGATCAACTGGTCAAGACCGGCAAGGTGCGTCGTAGTCGAGTTGGTATCGGGATACAACCTGTGACCGCCGACGTCGCGGCAAGCCTCGGCCTTGCCGAACCGCGCGGCATTCTCGTCAGTTCAATCGAGCCGGGCAGCCCGGCAGAACGTGCCGGCATCCGGCGTGGCGATATTGTTACGGCCCTCAACGGCACGCCCGTTAACGACAACAACAGCTTCCGAAACCAGGTCGCGAACACGCAACCGGGAACACAGGTGACGTTGACCGTCAACCGCGATGGTCGCGAACAGCAGATGCGCGTCACGCTTGTTGAGCGAACGACTGATGCAGCCAGTGGTGAAGATCCGGTGGGCGAGAACGGAGATGCACCGGGTAGCGGCGGACGCCTCGGCATCCGTGTTGAGCCGCTAACGCCGCAGCTTGCTGAGCAGTTGGGATTTCGCGGTGTAACGCAGGGCATTGTCGTGAGAAGCGTTGATCCTTCCGGGCCAGCAGCCGAGATTGGTGTTCAACCCGGTGATGTAATTGAAGAAGTCAACCGTCAGCCGGTGCGTTCGGAGACTGATCTCGCCACAGCCATCCAGCGCGCGGGAGATCGTCCATTGCTGATGCTCATTAATCGTCGCGGACAAAGTACCTATCAAACTGTGCGCCCGCGCCGCTAAGAGAAGCAGACACAAACCTCAACGAAAATATACAGGCAGCAACTCACTGAAGCTGCCTGTATTTGTCTCCGCTTGCTGAAGAATTTTAACGAACTGCAGCCTCAAGGGCGGATGGGCGGCAGCTTCTCCACCGATGTAATACTCTAAATCGTAACCACGCGGGGATTGGTACACAATGAAAGACCTCAGCGCAGAGGCACTTCTCGATTGCGGATTTGGGATTGCGGAATGCGGATTGAAGGAGCAAAGAATGTGTCTCTCTTTAGTCTGCTGATCCCCAATCCGAACTCCGCATTCGAGTTGCGTCTCTGCGGCGGTGAAAGTTGTTTGGGCGACCGTCACGAATAATCGAGTGTCACATTGTCATCTGTTCTGATTTAGCGATGCATCTACTTTATGTGTGGGCAAACACATAGAACCTTTAGTCGCACGAAACAGTTTCGTCAGAGCAGTGCTGGCATCATCAAACGCACGGGATCACCAGGAAAGACGGCGGGTTGTGAGCAACGCCACGATCAATCAACACAGCGGAGAAATTGTTGCCTCCAAAGATGTCGCTGCGCCGAAGGATGCAGCGGCTGTCATTTTGCTGCGTGCTAATGGAGAAGCACACGCGCCCGAAATCTTTTGGGCGCGACGCGGTGCAGAGCTGAACTTCCTTCCCGGCTGTTATGCTTTTCCCGGCGGCGGGCGCGAAGCATCAGATTTTTCGACGCCGATCCTCAATGCTCCTGATTCGGAAACCTCGGCAATGATCTGTTGTGCCGCGCGCGAACTGTTTGAGGAACTCGGCGTGATGCTGGCACACGGAGACCTTACTCCAAACAAGAAGGAGTTTGCCTCATTCGTTGATGATTTTCATACCGGGCGTCTCTCTTTCACTGAGCTGCTCGAACGCTTTAACCTTCACCTGGATGCTGATGATTTTACTTTCGCCGGGCGGTGGGTCACGCCGCCTTTTAGCCCGCGCCGCTTTGATACCTGGTTTTTTCTAGTTGAATGTCCTGCCGATCAGGAGCCGCGAAGTTTAAGCAGTGAGTTTGAGGAGGGCGAGTGGATCAGTGCGACTGATGCGCTGGTGCGTTGGCAGCGTGCCGAGAGGCTGGTTGCGCCGCCGGTGCTTCATGCCTTGAAGACCTTGGCTGCTGGTATGACCGACGACTTGGTTGAACGCTTCCTTAGTGTGCCGCACGCCCACCGCGAGCCCGCGCGACGCATCGAGTTTCTTTCAAACTTCATCTGCTTTCCTTTACGCACGCCGACGCACCCGCCCGCGACATACACAAACTGCTATATCGTTGGTGGACGCGAACTCGTCGTCATCGATCCGGCATCTCCCCATGAAGATGAGCAAGCGGCGCTCGCGGCCATGATTGATAAACTGCTTGCCGAAGGACGCGGGGTGCGTGAAATCATCTTGACGCATCATCACCCGGATCACATCGGCGGTGTTGCGGCACTGCAATCACACCTCGCGGCACACGGGCGCGTTTCTGTAGCCGCGCATCGTTTAACAGCCGGGGCACTCGAAGGCGTGATCCGCGTTGACCGCTTGATTGAAGACAGCGAGATGCTTCACCTCGATGGCGATTGGCCGCTTCATTTGCGGGCGATGCACACGCCGGGCCACGCGCGCGGCCATCTCTGTTTTTATGAGGAGCGAACGGGAGCGCTAATCACAGGCGACAACGTGGTAGGCTTCGGTTCGGTTCTGATCGACCCGCGGGAAGGCGACATGCGCGACTATCTTGAGTCGCTTCGAAAACTTCGTGCGCTGCCCCATGTGTCTGTGTTGCTCGGCGGACACGGCCCGGTCGTTGGAACACCGTATGCTAAGATCGATGAATACATCGCACACCGGCTGGAGCGCGAACGAAGCATCTTGGCGGCGGTTGAAATGGGCGCGAGTGAACCGGCGGAAATCGTCGCACGTGTCTACACCGATGTCCCCTCGCGCACTCACCAGATGGCTGAGAGCGCGGTCATATCTCATTTGCAAAAATTGGAGACAGATGGTTTCGTCGCGCGCGGGAAGGATGGTCGCTACATCTATACCGCGCTGGCGACGTAACAGGTTGCGGTTAGGTAATCGCTGAGCAGACGAAAGCGATCAACTTGCGGCAGCCTAAAGACCACGCGGCAGGATGTCTTAGCGATTCCCTCCTCGGTTTACCGGACACTTAAGGGCATGCCGCGCGCCACCGAGGATGCGCTTCGGCGAGTGATGCACACGGGCGCAGGTGCCTGTATCATAGACATTGCGGACGCGATTGTTATTGATGTCCAGGCGGCGCAGAGGCTGGCTGAATCAGGTAGTTGACTTCGCGGGAATGTGAACACGCTGCACGCTCGCCGAAGCATTAGCTTCTTTGATCAAATACAAACGAGACGAACTTATAAGGATAAGGTTTAGAGTAATGGCACAACCAAAGAGCTTGGGTGAACTTAAACAAAGCGGTTACCGCGTGCGCTCGGTTAAAGACGAGATGCGCGCCAACCTCTTACGTAAACTTCGCGCTGGAGAAAAGATTTTTCCGGGCATCGTCGGCTACGATGAGACCGTCGTGCCGCAGATAGTCAACGCCGTCCTCTCGCGCCACAACTTGATCTTGCTCGGCCTGCGCGGCCAAGCCAAGAGTCGCATCATCCGCCAGTTAGTGGATTTGTTGGACGCGACGATTCCGGTTATCGCCGGCTCCGAAATCAACGACGACCCGCTTCGTCCGATCAGCGCCTACGGGCGGCAGATGATCGAACGCGAAGGCGACCGGACGCCCATTGCATGGGTTGAGCGGGATTCGCGCTTCGTTGAAAAACTCGCTACGCCTGATGTCACCATCGCCGACATTATCGGCGACGTTGATCCGATCAAAGCCGCCAAGGGTGGACACCTCTTGAGCGACGAACTGACGATTCACTATGGACTTTTGCCGCGCGCCAACCGCGGCATCTTCGCGATCAACGAACTGCCGGACTTAGCGGGCAAGATTCAAGTCGGTCTCTTCAACATCATGCAGGAGGGCGACGTTCAGATTAAAGGCTACCCGGTGCGTATGCCTCTGGATGTTCAATTGGTCTTCTCCGCTAACCCGGAAGATTACACGGCGCGCGGCAAGATCATCACGCCGCTTAAAGACCGCATCGGCTCGGAGATCACGACGCACTACCCGACGGAACTGCAACTCGGCGTCGAGATCACGCGTCAGGAAGCCTGGACCGCTCGCGAAGGATTGGAGGATCGTCTTCACATTCCGGACTTTATCCGCGAGACAATTGAACAAATCGCCTTCGAAGCGCGCGACGACAACCGCATCGACAAACGTTCCGGCGTTTCGCAGCGGCTTCCGATCACTGTCACGGAATCCGTCATCTCAAACGCCGAACGACGTGCCCTACTCACGGACGAAGACCCGGTCGTGCCGCGCATCTCAGACATCTACGCGGCCGTGCCTTCGATGACCGGCAAGATGGAACTTGAATATGAAGGCGAGCAGGTCGGCGCGGGTAAGATCGCCAAAGATTTAATCAAACGCGCGGCCGGGCAGGTTTACGAGGGCTACTTTGTCGGCATCGACTTCACAAAGGCCGTGCAGTGGTTTGATAAAGGAAATAATCTGCGTCTGGCCGACACGGCTTCGAGCGAGGAAGGTATGGGGTTGCTTGATGATGTGCCGGATTTGATCGACACGGCGCTCATCCCTTTCGATTTCAAGCGCTCTGACAACGCGCAGACGGTTACGGCTTGCGAGTTTGTGCTCGAAGGTCTCTATGCCCAGAATAAAATCAGCCGCAACGAAGAAGGCGGCTACACCGCAGCAACCAAAGCGAAGAAGGATCGGCGCGGGATGATCTACGACGATCTGACGGAGACGGGGCGGTATAGTTGATTTTCGATTTCAGATTTGCGCTTTGGAATCTGGATTAGGAGTGAGTTAAATGGAACTGAATTTGACTGCCGTCTTTCGCAAAGTTCCCGAGGGGTACATCGGGTTCGTGGAAGAACTGCCCGGCGCAAACACACAGGGCGCGACGCTTGAAGAGGCACGCTCAAATCTAATGGAAGCGGTCGAGTTGTTGATTGAAGCTAACCGCGAATTGACGGAAGAGCTTTGCGAGGGCGGCAACGTCATCCGCGAGCCGCTTTTTATTTCTGCAAAAATCAGTTCACGCTGAAAACCTTGATTTTCCCGCGAGAAACCAAAGTTTTCTTGGTGTCATGATTCCGGCATGAAATTAAAAAAGCTCATTAGGCACCTACAGCAACACGGGTGTGAATTCTTACGCGAAGGCGCTAACCATACAATTTATATCAATCGTGCGGCACGTAGAGCGGCTCCCGTACCAAGACACAAAGAGATAAACGAACTCCTGGCGCGGAAGATATGCCGCGATCTTCAGGTTCCTGAACCGCGAGAGAAAACCCAATGAAATTCATACGCTACTCAAAATTCAAAGGCTTCGATGTTTCCGGGATCAATCTCGGCGACCTGATGGACCAGCTTTCGAACACAATGCTGCAATCGGGTTTTGACGACGATTATTACTGGACCAGGCAGCGGCGTCCGCAGGACACATCCCTCGATGCGCTGCGCCAAGCTCTGCTCCAAGCCTTGATGGAGCAGGGTATCCTCGACGAGCAGGACGTTATGGAGATGCTCGCGGAGAACAAAGGCGAGTTCAAGGGATCGCAGCTCGAAGAATTGATTAACCAGTTGATCGAAAGGTTGGTCGAAGAAGGTTACTTGAACTTGCGCGAGGAACCGACGACCGAGCGGCAGCGCCAGCAGGGAGCCGGGCGCGGGGAAATCTCTGACCCGCTACCGCGCAATATCAAATTTGAGGTGACTGAAAAAGGTTTGGATTTCCTCGGCTTCAAGACTCTTAAGAATTTGCTCGGAAGTCTCGGCAAAAGTTCGGTCGGGCGCCACGACACGGTCGAGCTATCAACCGGCGTCGAAGTCGCCGCCGGAAGCAAACCATATGAGTTCGGCGACACGATCAATTTGGACATCAACACGACGCTGATGTCCGCCATTCAGCGCGAGGGCTTGAGCGTACCGATCAACCTTGAATACAAAGATTTGCATGTTTACCAGTGCGACTATCAATCATCGTGCGCGACCGTGGTGATGCTCGATTGTTCCCACTCGATGATTCTTTACGGTGAAGACCGCTTCACTCCGGCCAAGAAAGTTACGATTGCGCTGGCCCACTTGATTCGCACGCAGTATCCGGGCGACTCGTTAAAGATCGTGCTCTTCCACGACGATGCCGAAGAGTTGCCACTCGCCAAACTTGCCACCACGCAGGTCGGCCCGTACCACACCAACACCGCCGAAGGACTTAAGCTCGCGCGCCGCCTGCTGCAAGCACAGCGCAAAGAGATGAAGCAGATCGTGATGGTGACGGACGGAAAACCAACCGCCTGTTTTCTTGATGGGACAAGCTCGGTTGCCGCCTTTGGCGGAAGCGGCAAACAGCGCGCGAGCCGCGAACGAGGTCGCAGCCAGACAGAAACCGGGGGAAGACGGCTCTACAAAAACTCGATGGGTTTTGATCCGCTGGTGATGGAAGCGACCTTTAGGGAGGTGCAAGCGTGTCGCAAAGCGGGGATCATGATCAACACTTTCATGCTGGCGACTGATCACTACTTGGTGGAGTTCGTCAAACAGATGACCGGCATGACTCGCGGCAAAGCTTACTTTGCCACGCCGGGTAACCTCTCGCAATTTGTGTTAATCGATTTCATGAAGCGAAAACAGAGCCGCGTGCGGTAGCGTTCGCCGCAGCCGAAAGGTCGCCCGCTAAACAAAAGCCCGCTGAGACCCTTCACTCAGCGGGCTTTCGTTTATAAGCGGTGAAGCTTTTCGTCAGGAGGAGATAAGCGCTTTGTTAACCCCGGCTGATTAACTTTGACAACAGGCTTTTATTGCTTCCTTTTTGTTTCTGTTTTCTTCAGCGGCTGGTCCGGTTTCGCCGGGGCCGCTTTGTTAGGTGTGACTTTCGGTTCAACCGGACCATTCGCGGCAACCCAGGCATCCCATCCGCCTTTGAGCGCACGCGCTTGTTTGTAACCAAGGCTTCCGAGTTCTTGCGCCGCACGGGCGCTTGTTCCTTCGCTCGGTCAGGTACAGTAGGTGACGATCTCGCGGTCGCGCGGAATCTCTTTTAGGCGGGCTTCGATATCGTCGAGGGGAATGCGAATGGCGTTTTTAATCTTGGTGTCGGTCGCGTCGTAAGTAGGGGATGAGCGCACGTCAATGATTGTCACCGGCTTATTTTCGGCCAGCAACGCTTTGAGTTCATCAACCTTGATGCGCTCAACTTCAGCGGACTGTGTTCCCTCTTGCGCGGCGGCACGTCGCTCGATCGGAGCAAACACAATCGCTCCTCCGAGTAATGCCACGGCACTGAGCAGAACTGCCGGCAGAGTTTTTAGTTTCATCTTTGATCTCCTCGATGTGTTCGCAGAATATGACCTTCAAACCACTTCAACAAGCGAAACGCAATTTGCTGGTGCATCGCTTTGCGCTAAGGGGAGAGACTCTCGCGCCGATGACAGCGTATCGCATTTCGCTTGTTCGCTGAAAGTTAATGCTCTTGATGCCCCGAAGTCAATGGCGGCACACTTTAGTCTTTGGTTCATTCATCGGAATGCTCTGGTGCTTTACTCGTCGCTGGAACTGTTTCGACTGCCATTTCAAATCACTGAAGTAACAACGCTAAATCGAACCATACATGAATGGTACACAATGGAAGACCTCACCGCAGAGACGCTGAGCCGAGCCGCCGAAGACTCGCAGAGAGGTGAGCTGTTAATTCTCTGCGAGTCTCTGCGTAAACTCTGCGTCTCTGCGGTGAGGTTCTGTTTCGCTACACTAATGTCACGACTAAGCGAGTGTCCCCATGTCATCTGT
>JACCTF010000346.1 GCA_013812565.1 Pyrinomonadaceae bacterium
TCGTCAACGCCGCAGATGCGATCCGCGCCGGGGTGGACGGTGTCGAGCATGTCACGTCATTCGGCACAACCCTTTTGTCCTGGCGAGAGGCGGAGAAATATCGCCAGGCCGTGCTGGCCGACAATAATGCGCGGCGCGAAGGACGCTATCAGGTGTGGAGCGGGGTTGATCTTGACTCACTCCGTGCGCGCACGCTGTTTGATCTACTCGTTGAGCGTGGGACGTTCATCTCGCCGACGCTCGCCGTCTTTGAGCGGCGAGCCGGTGACAAGCAGACGACCGAGATGCATGTACACGGCTTTAAGAAGATGCTTGACTTTGTCGGTCGCGCACGGCGCAGGGGCGGGCGAATCGTTGTCGGTTCTCACTCGGCAGTGCCGCACGCCGAACGCGGCTGGGCATACCAGCGTGAACTTGAATTGCTCGTCGAAAGCGGTCTGACGCCGATGCAAGCGATTGTCGCGGGCACAATGGAGAACGCGCGTTTCTTTCGCATCACCGAACGGCTCGGCAGCATCGAGGCGGGCAAACTCGCAGACCTCGTACTCGTTGAAGGCGACCCGCTTAAAAACATCAGCGCGCTGCGCCGCGTCAAGCGCGTCATGCTCAATGGGAGATGGATAGCTACGAGTGCAGAAGGAAAATAAATCTAAATCGAATCTCATAGGATTGGGACGCATGAAGAACTTAGCCACAGAGGCACGGAGACACAGAGATGAAGATAGAAAGCAGAAGGCAAAAAGCAGAAGGCAGAAGGCAGAAAACAGGAAGCAGCACGAGGCTTTTGACTGCCTACTGCCTACTGCCTACTTTCCTCCGTGCCTCTCCGGTCTCAGTGGCTATTTCAGTAATGCATGATTCTGTAAGGCAGCTACTAATCAAATGTCTGGTGTTGGTTTTGTTAGTTCCCAATCTGCTTGGGACTTCTTCGGCTCAAGCGGTGCGTCAGGAGTGGCGCTCCTATGGAGGCGACGCGGGCGGCAGCAGGTTCTCTCCCCTGAAACAGATCACCCGTGCGAATGTGACGGGCTTGAAGAAGGCTTGGACATATCACACAGGCGAGTGGGGCCAAGGCACAAACTATGCACCGCAGCAGGTATCCTCTCCTTTTGAGAGCACCCCGCTCGTTGTTGACGGAGTGATGTATCTTTCAACTCCCTCCAGCCGCGTCATCGCGCTCGACGCGGAGACGGGAAGTGAAATTTGGAAGTTCGATCCGCAGGCGAGTCAAAGTGGTGAACGTCAGTATCGGGCGCATCGCGGCGTTGCCTACTGGGAAGGACGTTCGAGCGGCGGGAAGATTACAAACAAGCGCATCCTCTTTGGAACACTGGATGGTCGGCTGATTCAGCTTGACGCCGAAACGGGCAGGCCGTGCCTTGAGTTCGGCGAAGGTGGAACGGTTAATCTCCGTGAGGGGATGGCTGATCGGTGGCCGTCCGCCATCTATGCGGTGACTTCGCCTCCGGCTATCTATCGAGACCTTGTGATTGTCGGGGCCGCCGTTCCCGAATATCCATCGAAGGGACCGAGCGGGGATGTCCGCGCTTTCGAGGTGCGAACAGGCAAGCTCGTTTGGAGGTTTCACACAATCCCGCGTCCGGGCGAGTTTAGTCATGAAACGTGGATGGGCGATTCGTGGAAGGATCGCACGGGCGCGAACGTGTGGTCGATCATGAGCGTTGATTCAGAGCGCGGCATGATCTTTCTCCCCGTCGGCTCACCGGCCTACGACTTCTACGGCGGCGACCGCAAAGGACAGAATCTGTTCGCTAATTCCCTGGTCGCTCTGGATGCGAAAACGGGCAAGCGCATCTGGCATTACCAAATGGTTCATCATGACATCTGGGACTACGATCCGCCGGCGCAGCCCAACCTGGTCACGATCCGCCACAACAATCGTCAGACGCCCGCTGTCGTCCAAGTGACAAAGATGGGGTTGGTGTTTGTGCTTGACCGGCTCACCGGCCGTCCACTGTTTCCGGTTGAGGAGCGGGCTGTGCCGCAGAGCGATGTTCCGGGAGAAGCGACCTGGCCGACGCAAGCCTTTCCGCTCAAGCCTCCGCCGCTTGTGAGACACCGACCTCTCACACGTGATGAGATCAGCACCGTGACGCCGGAATCAAATAAGTATTGCCGGGAGTTGTTCGAGCAGGCTGTCAGCGGAGGTCTCTATACACCGCCCGGCAACCGCCTGACACTTTGGTTTCCCGGTACGCTCGGCGGGGCAACGTGGTCCGGGGCTTCCTTTGATCCGGCAACCGGCTACCTCTATGTAAACGTGAACGAGATCGGCGCCCTTGGCTTGATGAAAGCGCAGCCGGATGGTTCACCCGCCGCTTACCGCCGCGCGAGCAAGTCGGGAGAGTACGCGCGTTTCTGGGATCAAAACTTTTGGCCTTGCCAACAGCCGCCGTGGGGAACTCTGAATGCTGTTGACCTAAACAGGGGCGAGATTGTGTGGAAGGTGCCGTTAGGTGTGGTCGATGAACTTGCGGCAAAGGGGTTTGATAAAACCGGTGCTCCGAATCTCGGCGGCTCGATTGTCACTGCCGGAGGATTAGTCTTCATCGCCGGGACCAACGATGGGCGCTTCCGCGCATTCGATGCCGGAACGGGAAAAGAGTTATGGGCGGAGAAGCTCGAAGCGAGCGGTCATGCGACGCCCGTGACTTATCAAGGAAAGCGAAGCGGCAAGCAGTTC
>JACCTF010000360.1 GCA_013812565.1 Pyrinomonadaceae bacterium
CGGGGAGGTCATGCCGCGTGCGCCGCAGATAAAGACCGTGGTTGAACTAACGCACCGGCTCACGAGCGGCGTGGCGTTGTTGTTGGTCATAGGACTTGCCGTGTGGGCCTTTCGCGCTTACCCGCGAAAACATCTTGTACGATTAAGTGCTGGAGCGACCGTGTTTTTTATACTCACCGAAGCATTGATCGGAGCCGGACTGGTGCTCTTTGAACTCGTCGCTGATAACGCTTCGATGGCGCGGGCGCTCTTTTTATCGGTTCATCTGGTGAATACCTTTCTGCTACTTGCGGCTTTGGCTCTCACCGCGTGGTGGGCTTCGACCAATCAGGAGGTGCGACCTCGCTTTGAGGGAATAATGGCTTTGCTGCTCGGCATAGGTTTCGTTGCCACGCTTGTTTTAGGAGTGAGCGGCGCGGTGACGGCGCTCGGCGATACGCTGTTTCCGGTCAGTTCAGTGGCCGAAGGGTTGCGGCAGGATTTCTCGCCGACGGCACACCTGCTTGTCCGTCTGCGCGTTCTTCATCCGGTGATCGCCATTGCCGTCGGAGGTTATTTGATCTTTGCCGCGAGCATTGCTGTCAAGCGGTATCCTGATGCTCGAACGAAGTGGCTGTCCCGTGCTGTCAGTGCGCTAATCTTCATTCAACTCGGAGCGGGAGCATTGAACGTCGCTTTGCTTGCGCCGACTTGGCTGCAACTTTTGCACCTGCTTTTAGCGGATCTTTTGTGGATCGCTTTTGTGCTGCTGGCGGCTGTAGTCTTCACTACTCAGCAACAAGCGCTGCGTGGATCACGCGATGTTCGTATTAACGCTCTGAGGAATGTCTAACCAGCCACTACCCTTTTCGCATGTGTTAACCGTTCGGTCCAAGACCGAGCCGGGAGGCAAGATTTTATGCAACAGGCAAGATTTCAATTACACCGCACACCATCGTTTGCTTTGCTGATTTGTGCATTGATCTTGTGTGGTGTTTGCAGCCGAGCGCAGGCGCAGTCGGGTCGCCGCGCGCCGAAGCGGAGCGATGTGCCGCCCATCTCTGGGCCTCCCGCAACTGATCCGGTGGCGCAGCCGTCCACCACCAAACCGGAACCGGCACGCCTCTCCATAATTCTCGCTAATGAACTTTCAGGTATGGATGTTGGGTGGACTTATGCGCGCATCGCATTGTCTGATTGCGAGCGTCGTCTGCGCGAGTCTGCTGCCATCTCAGTGCAGGTTGCCGGTCAGGAGATGAACCGCAAAGAGGCGCACGACCGCGCCAAGACGGAGAAGGAAGCTTACGTAGTGTTGTTGCAGTTGCAATCGAACCATAATGACTTCACGCGTCCCGGCGACTACCGCGGCTTGTCCAATGCATACATCAGCTACACCGTGTTTACACCGGGCACCGCCAAGATCAAAACTCATGGCCGGGTTCATCTCGATAGTGTTGGATCAAGCGCCCGCGTGGGCCGTGGCCGCATCGGATTGCCGATGCCGGGGGCGAGGCGCATTCCCTTCGAGTATTTAGTTCGCCTTGCTGCACAAGAAACCGCCGACCGCCTGATGGCTGCATTAAACGTAACTGTATCCTCCAGGCCATTTTAAGCAGCCGGTGTTAAGTAATCAAAACGTGATGAATGAACTTACCGAGCGTGTTTGGGCAGTGCTCAGCGAACGTGGCTGCATCGCGCGGAACCTTGTTTACGAAGAAGCAACAAAACTCGTTCGTAAGCTCGCCCGCGAAGAAACACGTGGTTTGTGTATCGTTACAAACGATGTGGCGCGCCGTCTTCCTGAGACTGAGCAATGCCCCGATAATTCATCATCAAAGCCGACCGAACCTCGGGCCGCGGCATAAATACAAGCGACCGGAAATTGCATTGCCTGCGAGCGCTTCTGCTTCAGCATCCATCTTGAGCGTCAGCAAAGCGAAGGTCCGCGATGAGCGGCAGGTGATCAGAAGCAATCAGCGCCGCACGACTTCGGTGAAGCGTCAGTTGCTCAAGTTCAAACGCCGCGTCGAAGTAGATGTGGTCCAAGCAAAGCAGCGGAAGCAGGCCCGGGTAGGTTCGGGTGCGTCGCAAATTTTGGTGAGCGCCTGCGCTGCGGAAATGCCTCGCAAACAGACGCGAAGCTAAACCATTCGTCCATTCGTTAAAGTCTCCGAGCACGATGCGCCCGCCCTTGAGTTCTGCGTCCTGAAGTATGTCAGGGCTAATAAGCCGGCGCGCCTGGTGACGACGCTCAAGGAAGTTCGTGCCGAGATGTACGTTAAAGATATGCAGCACGCGGCAGTCGTTAAGCGGCACATCAACACGCAAGCAACCACGCGGCTCACACCCACGCCACGTAATATCGTAGTTACGCCACGCCACGTGCGGCCAGCGACTTAAAAGCACATTGCCATAAGCTCCGCCCTTCAACCTACGGTTCTCGCCCGTGACGTAACCGAATCCCAATTCCTCAGCAATAAACCCCGCTTGATCTTTTTCACCCGCCGCGCCTTCGATGCTTGAAACTTCCTGGAGTGCGATGATGTCGGCATTCACTTCACTGAGAACACGCGCAATGCGCCGCGAGCTCACGCGGCCGTCAAGCCCGCGACACTTGTGAACGTTATAGGTGGCAACACGAAAGGAAGTCATAAGAAGATGTCAGATGCTAGATGTCAGTCAGAGCATAGATCAGATGCCAGATGTTAGTGAAAAGCATCTACTGACATCCGACACCCAGCATCCTGTCTTTACCGACATCCAGCATCTGACATCTGACATCTATTATTGCTGTCGTTCGAGCAACCGGCCCACCTGCTCGTGCGCGCGTTCTAGGTAAGGACGCCCCTGCCACTCTTCGAGGGAGACGGCGCGGCAGTGGG
The DNA here is from genome assembly GCA_013812565.1 of Pyrinomonadaceae bacterium. Taxonomy (GTDB): domain Bacteria; phylum Acidobacteriota; class Blastocatellia; order Pyrinomonadales; family Pyrinomonadaceae; genus JACCTF01. The sequence goes on from JACCTF010000360.1 coordinate 2,862, forward strand.
CCAGGTCGCGTGAGAAATCCTCTTGGAGGCGGGCGGCGAGCGTGCGGTTGAAGACGGCCATGTTCACTTCATCGTTCAAGCCAAACGAGCGGTTATCGAAGTTAGTTGAGCCGACGACACACCACTCATTATCAACAATCATCGATTTGGTATGAATCATCGCCGCTTCGTACTCGTAGATGCTCGCCCCGGCCTGGAGCAGATCGCCGTAGAGGCGACGGCTCGAACGTCGCACCAGCGTATGATCGCTGTGTTCGCCGGGCGCGATCACGCGAACCTCGACGCCGCGCTCGCGCACGGCACGCACCAGTTCATCGCGCGCGCTACGGTCGGGCAGAAAGTAGGGCGTGGTAATTAAGATGCTTCGCTGGGCGGAGGCCAATAGGGTTTGAAAAAGCATGCGCGCGCGCGTAGACCGCCCTGCCGAAGGTGAGCTGTTGACGATCAATGTCACCGTTTGATCTTCCGCTTGATCTCCCCTCTTATGGAGCGGGAAGTAATGGGTACCGGTTAGAATCTCGCCCGCGGCTTCAAGCCAATTCTCTGCAAACGTCGCTTGCATGCTCAACACCGAATCGCCTTCGACGCGAAACATTGTGTCACGCCAGCGTGGACGCTTCTCAGTGCCAAGCAGCCAGTGGTCGGCAAATCCGGCGCCGCCGATGAAACCGAGTTTGCCGTCAATGATGATTAGCTCGCGGTGCGTCCGGTTGTTAATCCGGGAGATGGTCTGCCAGCGAAATGGGTGATACCACGCAACGCGCCCGCCCGCTTCGATTAACTCACGAAGATAGCTGTTCCACGTCGTGAAGCTACCGATGGCGTCGAGCACCAGATTGACTCGGACTCCGGCGCGGGCGCGTTCCGTGAGAGTTTCGACGAAACGACGAGCGACTTCGCCTTTTTTGAATATGTATGCTTCGAGATTAACGCTGTGCTCGGCTCCGCGGATTGCTTCGAGTTCGGCTTCGTAGTACGTCTCGCCGTTCGTCAAAACTTCGATATGATTATGTCGATGCGCCTTCGCGTCCGTCAGCGCTTCGAACATGCGAAGAAAATCGTCGGACTCAAGCGATGCTGTGGACGGTGTGGATATTTTGTAATCAAGGCCGGGTTCGAACAGCGCGAGAAAGATCAGAAAACTTTGCGCAATGATGGCGATGATGGCGATGATAAGGAATGCGGTAGAGTAGTCCATGAAGTCGAGAAGCAGGAAGCAATCGCGAACGCTCGGCCGACCGCCCGCATGCGCATTAGTTTATCGAGTATCTTTACCGAAATGAAATGTGGATGCTCTGAGTCTGGGCAAGATTGAGGCTTCTGTGTCGTAACGATGATGTTTGTAGTTGGAGAAATTTGGTGGAGCCGAGGGGGATCGAACCCCTGACCTCATGACTGCCAGTCATGCGCTCTCCCAGCTGAGCTACGGCCCCTTGGTTGGCTACGCAAACCGCGCGGACGGGGAAGAAGATTAGCGTAGCATGTAAAAATCAGTCAAGCGCCTGCCGACGTGCGAGAGCGGAAGCTATGAATGAAAGATTTGTTACCGACCTTTGAAGTCGGGTTTACGCTTTTCGAGAAACGCGCGGACGCCTTCGTCTTTGTCTTCGCTGGAGAAGCAGAGGGCGAAGAGATCCACTTCGCGCCGTAAGCCTTCGTCCAAGTTGGAGCGTGAAGCAGTCTTGACGGCCTCTTTCGCCAGGCGCAACGCAACCGGGCTTTTCTCAGCGATGCGATTAGCAAGTTCCATGGTTTTTGCTTCTAGTTCAGCGAAGGGTACGACCATGTTGACAAGGCCGAGGGCGAGAGCGGTTTGGGCGTCAACCGAATCGCCGGTCAAGATCATCTCCATCGCTTTACCTTCGCCGATGAGGCGTGTGAGGCGCTGCGTCCCGCCGCCGCCCGGGATGATTCCTAAGTTAATCTCCGGTTGGCCGAAGACGGCTGTGTCGCTTGCGATGCGTAAATCGCAGGCCAGCGCGAGTTCGCAGCCGCCGCCGAGACAGTAGCCGTTGACCATCGCGATTACAGGCTTCGGAAAAGTATCAATGGCGGTGAAGATCGAGCGGCCGAGCATCACGTCGCGCTGTGTGATCGCAGTGCGACCGGCAAATTCACCGATGTCCGCGCCAGCGACGAAAGCACGCTCACCCGCTCCGGTGAAAACGACGACGCGTACCGAATCATCTTCGCGGAGTTCTTCGAGCGCGGCAGCACCTTCCTCGCGCGTTTGGATGTTGAGAGCGTTTCTCTTCTCGGGACGGTTGATGGTGATGAGCGCGACCAATCCGCGTCGCTCAACAAGAATCGCTTCGTATAATTGGGGCATGCTTCTTCTCTCTGCGGCTCCAAACTTGGACGAATGAGGACAAGAACCAAATATTTCGAGGCGACTTATTGGACGGAGGAAGATGGATCACTTTCTGATGAAGTTGTTTGTTCATCGGCGACCCATGAAACGAAGAGGCGCAGCCAATGATCGACGGGATCGAGAATTTGCACGCCGATGCGGGCCGTGCCGTAGATCGCGGGTGCAACCCGCACAACGCGCGTGGTGACTTCGATCGGTGCGCCGTCGGGCCGGTGCGTTCGCAGGAAAAGCTGCTCGCCGCGATTCACCTTTTGATTAAGATGGAAGAGTGCGCCGGAGGTCGAGATGTCATCCGTTTCGGTCGGCTCGCTCCACGCGCTGCTGTCATCGGCGCGCCCTGAGATCACTATAGGCAGGCGCAGCGACATGCGCAACGCGAAACGTTTTTCTTCATTCGTCTGAATGCTCATAAGGATTTTCGGTGTCTATAGGCTTGACTGCTCACGAAGCTACTTCTTCAAATCGCTTGATTGGCTTGACCTGCGGGCGGAGCGTCCGACCTCTTGCTCGTCCGTCCACTTGTAAAAACCTTCGCCGCTTTTTTGACCTAGCTTTCCTTCGCTGACCATGCGCCGCAAAATCTCCGGGGGACGAAACGTCTCTGAGTCTAATGCGCGATAAAGGTGTTCAGCGATCTGGAGTCGAACATCGATCTTTCCGGGCAGACACATATTCGACTACATTTGCGCGAGCAGTTATACTATAGCGCAACTTAAAAGGCTACATTTTACAGGGCTAAACCGTAGAAGAAGTTGGTCAACTGCTCTATAAGGAGACTCAATAAAAGCACAATGACAAGCAAGATTTTGCATCGCAACGTCGTGATCGTCGGTTCTGGTCCGGCCGGATTGACGGCGGCCATTTACGCTGCGCGGGCCGATCTCCATCCGCTGTTAATTGAGGGGCCGCAACCCGGCGGACAGTTGACAATCACCACCGAGGTCGAAAACTATCCGGGTTTCTCCAAAGGCATTCAAGGCCCGGAGTTGATGGATGAGTTTCGTGAACAAGCGCTTCGCTTCGGCACAGAGTTTCTCGTGACTTGGATTAAAGAAGTCGACTTGAGCCACCGTCCTTTCACGCTTTACACGGATGATCACATTATTAAGACAAGAACCTTGATCATCGCTTCAGGGGCATCGGCCAGGTGGCTTGGTATCCCCGGCGAAGCTCCTGCGCCGCAGGGACTCGGCGGACTCGGCGTTTCGGCTTGCGCTACCTGCGACGGTTTTTTCTTCAAAGGCAAGTACATCATCGTGGTTGGCGGCGGAGATACTGCGATGGAAGAAGCCAACTTCCTCACACGCTATGCTTCGCGCGTCACCGTCGTTCACCGACGCGACAAATTGCGCGCGTCAAAGATCATGCAAGAGAAGGCGTTCAAAAATCCAAAGATAGATTTCATCTGGAATGCCGACGTCACAGAAATTCTCGGCACGCAGGAGACGGGCGTGACCGGCGTGCGTCTGCATGACACTGTGACTGGCGAGGAGCGCGAGCTTGCGTGTGAAGGCGTTTTCGTTGCTATCGGCCACAAGCCGAATACAGACATGTTCCGCGGCCAGTTAGAGATGGATGAAGTCGGCTATCTCATCACCGCCGGGCGGACGATGGCAACCGAAATTCCAGGCGTCTTTGCGTGCGGCGACGTTCAGGACTCTTTCTACCGCCAGGCCGTGAGCGCTGCCGGCACCGGGTGCATGGCCGCGATTGACGCCGAGCGCTTTCTTGACAACCTTCCTGTCGAGATGCCGAACGGGGAAGAAGCGACCCGCGATGGCGAGATCATCACTGCCGATAAGGAGTCGATCATCAGGCCGGACGGCGAGGTCATTCCGAATAAGCCGGAAGAACAAGATGGACACCCAGGCTACTTCCAATAAATCAAGGAAAGCTGTGATATAGGATTACGCCGAAGTAGGAGCGCGGAACGATGAATAAGAAGCGGTTGTCTTTTCATTCATCGTTCCGCGTTCCTACTTACAGCAACACAATTGAGTCGTCTGTCGTGCGACGCGGTGTTTGTACTGTGGTGGTCGCCGCCGGTGTGCTTAGAAGGCAAGACTGGCAGTAAGAGCCTAAGCTGCTTTTACGATCAGCGCAATTGTTGCAACCAAGGGTGTCTCCAAGTTTTCGCAGCAAATCCAGTAGCGGCACCAAAAGACGCCCGCGCTCCGTGAGAAGATACTCGACATGCGGCGGACTGCCTCCGTAGCTGCGGCGTTCAATCAGCAGGTCGCGCTCCATGTCGCGCAGACGATCCAGCAGCGTGCGACTGCTGATCGGATGAAGCGACTCGAGAAGTTCCGTCGTGCGGCGTCCCATGCGCGCCAGATCGCGTACGATAAGTAGCGTCCACTTGTCGCCGATCACTTGCAAGAGACCTGTTATCGGGCACCCATCGCCTTCACGTCGTCGCATCGTGCTCCCGGTTCCTCCTAATCAACGCTCGAAATGCTATGGCTAGGTTTCAGAGGCTTATCTCTCCTGTGCTTGACCGCCCTGTTGCTCAGCGTAAACTGTATCACAAAGGCGACTTGTTGCGACTATGAGCCGTACTGTTCTAAGATGCCCGCCGCAACCCCAATAATTTACTTCCGGCAAGCTTCTTAACGTCCGCTTTCCCACGTCGCCCCGTGGTCAATCGTTCTTGCAGGCTCCGCATACTGATGTAATACGCCCGCGCGTTTAACATAAATGAAACTAGACGCAAACAGCAATGAGTGGAACGCACTTCGACCACACGGCGAAGACTCGCCAATGATTCTCGTTGCTGATGATGATCTCATCAATCTTTCGTTGGTCACGCGGCGGCTTGAGCGCGAAGGCTACCAAGTTGTCGGCGCGCAAAACGGTCAAGAAGCCATCGACAAGGCGCGAGAAATGTTACCGGACTTGGTAATTCTTGATGTGATGATGCCTGTCTTGGACGGACTGCAAGCATGCCGCCTGCTCAAGGACGATCCCCTCACGCGCGACATTACAGTGATCTTCCTTTCAGCGCTTGACGACACAGAGGCGGTCGTCAAGGCCCTCTCAAGCGGTGCTAACGACTACATCAGTCGGCCGTTTCAAGCGGAAGAGATGGTCGCACGCGTGCACGTCGCGATTCGCTTAACGCGCGAGCGTCACCAGTTACGTCTTACCGCCGAAGAAGCGATGCGACGCGCTGAGGTTGCGCTGGAATTGTCCATCTCCGATGGATTAACCGGACTACTAAACCGCTATGGCTTACAGCGCTCGCTCGCGCGCGAGTGCGCTGAAGCTCGCCGGTACAACCGTCCGCTCTCCTGTTTGATGATCGACGCTGACAACTTCAAAACAATCAACGACACGTATGGACACCCGACCGGGGACGCAGCGCTAATCAGAATTGCGCTCATCTTGACGGAAGCTGTGCGCCGCTCAGACGTGGTGTGTCGTTACGGCGGCGAAGAGTTTTTGGTGCTAATGCCGGAGACGGAACTGGAAGGAGCTGGCGCTCTAGCGGAGAAGATTCGCGCGGCGGCCGCGGCGCACGTGTTCGGCGACGGGGCGCAGATGTTCTCGCTAACCGTGAGTGTCGGTGCGGCTGAACTCCACGTGGACGAAGCCGGTAATGACATGATCGCGCGCGCCGACGCGGCTCTCTACCATGCCAAGACGCACGGCGGCAATCGCGTCGAAGCGGAACTCCAAAATTAGCAAACACGCTTTCCAACGGGTGCGTTTACACTATCCATGCATTTACACGGTAAGCAGTTTTAATGCTCCTGCCATGATTGTTGTTTCCACCGGGGGAAGTTGATGCTAACTAAGATGGACAAGCCAAATGCCCCCAATGCTGGTGGGCAATTCGTCGATGAACAACTGCGTCCGCTGATTGAG
>JACCTF010000378.1 GCA_013812565.1 Pyrinomonadaceae bacterium
GGACCATTCCATGTTCGATTGACCGCTGCACAGCCATACCTCGCCGACCAGCACATTGCCGAGTTGAATCTTGTTCTCTCCGCTGATCGTCATCGGAAACGGGCCACCGGCGCGAAGCGGCTTCAACCGTATCGTCCACTTGCCGTCTTGTCCGGCAGTGGCTGAAACCTTTTGTCCTTGAAACTCAACCGTCACCCGTTCACCCGTCGTCGCCATGCCCCACACGGGAACCGTCATCTTCTGTTGCAAGACCATTCCATCAGAGAACAGGCTGTGCGGTTTCACCTCGGCGCGGATGACCGCTTCGTTCCAGCCGATCAATATCCAGCAGCAAACCAGTATCACGAACACTCTACGCATCTCGCATGTCCTTCCAACATTTCTCGCCAACAAGTGTTATCGTTCTATGACAACGCTCGGCACATCATCGCTTGGCCTGTTCCAACCTTCGCTCGAAAGAGGTTCCGTCATCCCAGCAACTTTTTGACAACCTCACCGCGCACATCTGTTAATCGAAAATCGCGCCCCTGAAAACGGTGAATCAGCTTTTCGTGATTGAAGCCCAGCAGATGCAAAAGGGTGGCGTGTAAGTCATGCACATGCACAGGGTCGGCAACAACGTTGAAACCCAGATCATCCGTTTGACCGAGCGTCTGTCCGGCCTTTATTCCGCCGCCCGCGAACCACATGGTGAAAGCTTTATTGTGATGATCGCGGCCCAAGCTGCGATTAGCATCGGGGTTGGTTTCAACCATCGGTGTGCGGCCAAACTCTCCGCCCCAGATAACCAACGTCTCATCAAGCAACCCGCGTTGTTTGAGGTCGCGGATTAACGCGGCGCTGGCCTTGTCGGTCTCTTGGCATTGTTTCTTAACGCCCTTGGCGACTTCGCTGTGATGATCCCACGCCTCATGGAAAAGCTGAACGAAGCGCACGCCCCTCTCAATTAGGCGGCGCGCGAGCAAACAATTGTTCGCATAAGAGGCTTTGCCGGGAGTCGCACCGTACATCTCCAGTGTCTCCGTTGATTCTTTTGAGAGGTCCATCAACTCCGGCGCGCTGTCTTGCATGCGATAAGCCATCTCAAACGAGTTGATGCGCGTGGCGATTTCCGGATCGCCGGTCAACTCCAGGTGATGCTCGTTGATCTTCTTCAGCGTATCGAGAGTCTTGCGCTGCATCTCGCGCGTGATCCCGCGCGGGTTCGAGAGCGACAAGATGGGGTCGCCCGAGCGACGAAACGGAACGCCCTGATATACAGTCGGCAGAAAACCACAACCCCAGTTTGCCGCTCCGCCGCTGGTTCCGCCCGCCGAAGTCAGCACTACGAAGCCCGGCAGTTCTTGCGTCTCGCTGCCCAGGGCGTACATCACCCATGCGCCAATGCTCGGACGCCCGAATTGTACTGAGCCGGTGTTCATAAAAACCTGCCCCGGCGCGTGGTTGATCGCATCGGTCATCATCGACTTGACGATGGTGATGTCATCAACAACCCCGGCGAGGTGAGGCAAAGCTTCGGAAAGCTCTGCTCCCGACTGCCCGTGTTTGGTGAACTTGAATTCAGAGGCATAGAGGCCCGCGTCGGGGCGGATGAACGCATAGTTCTGATCTTTGACCAGTTCCTGCGGCACCGGCTTGCCGTTGTATTTGACAAGTTCGGGCTTGTAATCAAACAGATCAAGCTGGCTCGGCGCACCGGCCTGAAACAGGTAGATGACGTGCTTGGCTTTGCCCGCGAAATGCGGCTGTTTGGGCGCGAGCGGATTGATGATTTTCGTCTGCGCCGGCGGCGGTGATGATGCGGCTAGCACATCCTTCGACAGGAGCGAAGCAAGCGCCATCGAACCAAGTCCGACGCCACATTCCTTGAAAAAGTACCGTCGCCTAATGAGTCGCTTGGCTTCAAGTTTTATTTCATCGCTGTAATTCATCGCTACTCCTTCGTGATGGTTTCATCCATGTTCAGCAGCACACGCGCCACCATCGTCCAGGGGGCGATTTTGTGCAGGTCAACACCTTCCGGCAGTTTGGTTAGATCGGGGGATGAAACGTACACGGCGGCCGCTGTGTTGCCCTCGAAAAATTGCCGCTGATCTTGCAACAAAGTGAGCAGATGCTGAAGCTCGAACGCATCCGGTTTTCTGCCCACGCATAATCTGAACGCAAGAGTTAAACGCGAACGGTCGTCGATTCCGCCTTCCTTCCAGACGCGCAAGGCGAGCGCCTGTGCGGCCTCCATAAAGACCGTGTCATTCAAAGTCGTGAGCGCCTGTAGCGGGGTGTTCGAGCGCATGCGCCGTGTGCAGGAA
>JACCTF010000395.1 GCA_013812565.1 Pyrinomonadaceae bacterium
GTTGAAACGAAACCATGTTCCGTATGCGCGATGGCCCACGCCGGTAAGTGCGAAGCGGCCTCCAACAGTTCTTCAATAAAGCGTAGGTATTGATGTTTGCTTTCAACAGGCGCACCAAGCCGTCCTATCTGCGCTCGCTCAAACTCATACCAGAAGTTATCCCCGTCGCGCACCCATTCCTCACGCCATGCGAGGGGAGAAGCGCGACGCGCGTGGCTGCTGCCGCTGTGTACGGGCGATGGTGTTCGTAGAAAGAGGAGATCGGTGTGTTGTTCAGCAATAAATTCGCGGGCTTCTTTGTTTGTGCTGGTGTTCTGTTGCGAGTTATCAATGGGCGGCGGCAGCGCTTCCCAAATACGACGAAACACACGCGTCAGCGGTTGACGTAAGTGTCGTGTTTCTTCATCGAAAGAGAAAGCATAATCGCCGACCGCCAAGCCGAGCGTCAGCGCTAGCGAGCGTTTGATTCGACCATGCAACCGTTCGATGTTGCTGCGCACGTTATCGAACCACCACGCTTCGGGTTCGCTGAGCCAGCGCAGAAGCGCTTCGTTGCGCAACCTGTGCCCGGGAACATAAGCATCTTCGAGAATGCTTTCAACCTCAGCCTCAGTAAGCTGCTCAATGTTGTTTTCGACCGAAGCGACAGCCTTAGTGGAGGCCCACTGCCACGCATCGTTGGTTGCAACGCGCACGCCCCAGCGCTTGAGGTGCGTGTCCAAGTTCAGCGCGCCCGCGAAAGGGTTCGCAATGGAATCGAACTTCAAACGACGCAGGACGCTCAGTTCAAAGGCAAGCCAGCCGTTTGAGTCGGCGTGTGAGTAATCGTTCGGGAAGCTTTGTTTGCGCATTCAATCTACTTGTTAAAAGTGGCGAATAAGAAAGTGCAAAGTTCAAGGTCTAAGGTCGAAAGCCCGGACTTAGGACCTTGGATTTCTTAAGTCGCTTGTCTTCACAGGCGGTGACGGCATGGAAGCGCGAGCAACGCACGCACAACGCGCGGATCAAATTCGATTCCCGAGTACTCGACGAGGTGCTGGCGGGTTTCTTCTTCGCTGCGTGCCGGGCGGAACGGGCGCTCTGCCGTGAGCGCGACATATGCGTCGGCGGCGTGCAGGATTCGGGCCATCAACGGGTTTTGTTCACCGCGTAACGCATCCGGGTAGCCTGTGCCGTTCCACCATTCGTGATGCCAGCGAACAAGCAGTTGCGCCGCGCGGTCCGCCCCAGCGCGCGCCGCTTCCTGTTCGCCGATCACGGGATGACGCGCTAAGTCTATGCGCTCAGCTTCTGTCAGCGCGTCCGCGCGCTTGATGTAAGAACGTTTCATCGCCAACTCGCCAAGATCATGAGCAAGCGCGGCGATACGCAACGAGGAAATATCTTCGCTTGCCAAGTCGAAGGAACGGGCGATCTCATCGGTCAATGAAGCCAGTCGCAAAGCGTGCGGGTGAGCATAAGCCTCAAACTCATCGGCCGCGGAAGCGAGTCGCGCGAAAGCTTCTTCCACCGCTTGAGTTGCACGCCCGTCGCTTGTTGATTCAAATCGAGTAAGTATCATGCCTTGCTTGATAAATGTACTGGTCAGCAGTGACGAATAAACAGTGACAAGTGACAAGCAAGACTAAGGTAGAAAGCCGATCATCCTGCTTCTACTGCTGCCTACTGCCTTGTCACTCGTTGCTTCTGAGTATTTACTACGATGAGCCGATCTTTGACCGGCTTCGCAAATTGTTGAGCAAGCGATGTGCTGTCGCATGGTGCGGATCAACGGCCAGGGCGCGCTCTAGTTCGCCTTCGGCGCGTCGCTGCAAACCGATGCTGAGATAAAGCTCAGCGAGCATCACACGGTAAGAGGCGTTGCGCGGGTCCAGAGCAATCGCTGCTAGAAATTCCGCTTCCGCCTGGCGGCGCGTGCGCGCATCATGGGCCAGCGCCTGACCGTAAGTTGCACGGTAACGCGGCTGCTTAGGATCGATTTGCACCGCTGCGCTCAAGTGTGTTGCCGCTTGTTGGTGATTGCCTTGTTTAAGAATCGTTAAGCCTTGACGAAAGCTCTCTTCAGCCTTCGTTGATATGGAAGTCGCACCGGCATGTGTCACATCCGCCGCGGCTTTGGCAACATCACTGTTCGAAGGTTTTGCTGCTCCAGAGTCGAAGTGCTTAGACGGAAAGGAAGCAGCGGATGTTGGTGCTTCCTTGTTGAGCTTCGCATCATATGCCGCGCGTTGTGTTTCATCCTTCAGCCTTTCGTAAGCTTGAGTGATCTGCGCAAATGCCGATTCGATGCTACGCATTTGTACATCAGCGCTGCGATGAAAACGGTCGGGGTGAAAACGCTTCGCCAGCGCATAGTAGGCGAGCTTGATCTCATTTGAAGAAGCACTGACATTCACTCCGAGCACTTCATACAGATTCGCGCTGCGAGCGCGAGCGAATAGTTGGTCAAGATCGGCTTGCTGATCATCGCTGCTGCCGTCTTGATCCTTAGAGGTCGGCTGTGTGCCCGCCCCCCGATGTTGTTCGCCCGACACTGATCCGCTTGGTTCGCCCTGCGCTAAGCTCTCTGTTGATAACGCACGCGGCCAAATTTCACACTGAACGCCGTCACCCTGAACAAAGCCGCCGAGCACGAGCGCGTAAATGGCCCGTTGCGCTTCGGCCAGGGGCAGCCCGCTGACAAGGACAAGGTCGCCGATGTTAATCGACGCATCGAGACGTGAAAGCACAAAGCCTTCGCTTGGTAGAAGGTCTACGCCAGCGGGCGCTTCGCCGACAGGCAGCAGTTTCACCGCGTCATTCGTAAACCGAGCGGCGACAAACTCCGGCGGCAAGCGTCGTGCGCTCTCGATCAGCAGTGGCGGCAGAGCAACCATCACGCGCCCGTCCTGGGCCATACGCGCGCGGGCTTCATACGTCCACTCGCCATCAGTCCACAGCAGCAGAGGGCAAATCACATCCGTCGCTTGACGCGCACGCAGTTCCTCTAGCTCCTCAGAGCTTAGCGCATTTATCCTGACAAGCATTGCACCTAGTTCTTGATCCGAGATGCCTTCACGTAATGTGACAGCTAACTTGTCTTCCGGGAGGACATTCCAACGTCGCAAACATTCGCCAAAGCGGTGTGCGCGCAGGTTGGTGCCGGCCAAGGCGATCTCCCCGTGGTCGAAGCGGATCACGGCCTTAACGCGCTCGTGTGTTAGATGGAGGGCGCCCGACAATGTTGCGGTTCGAATTTCGTAGATGAGTTCAGCGAGCGGATGCTCGCGCAAAGTACCTTTCATGTGGGAGAACAGAAGGGCGACACCCTCTGTAAGCACGCATCATAACGCACCGGCAGGCGATTTGAGAACCGGCTTCTTCTGCCGTGTGCCTGCCATAGACTGATTGACACTCGCATAGGCTGCCTCTATATTGCGGGAAACCCTAACTTCTAAAACAAACGTCGGTGTCCGACCTTACCGCAAAGACCATATCCAGTTCTCCGAAGTGAGTTACAGAATGAACACCGTGGCGGCAAACTTATACAAAGCGAACACAGGCGCAGTAGCACCGCCGACGAGCGAACTGGCTGCGCTGAGCGCAGAGATCGTTGACCTCTTCTGCACACAGGCTTTCTCGCCCGAGGAACTCAATACCGAAGCAGCGGTATGCGAAGCCTTCGCAAACATTCTGTTGCGCCATTGGGAACTGTGTTGCATCGCGACCTTTCTTCAAGACGATGGACACTTGCGTGAAAGCGCGATCTATACGCGCAAGCAGATCGACAGTGAGAGGGCACGTCAAGCCGCCCGGTTGCTGGCCGTGCGCGTCGAACGCGAAGGGGGCGAGCAGCAGGTATGGCTGGATGAAGCGGACGGCCGCAAGGAGATGGCGGAGATGCGCTGCGCCTTTGTCGAGGCGGATTTGCGAGCCGGCATCGCCGTTCCCATTCATGCGCGCGGTCAACTCGTCGGCGCACACGTCGCGCTCGCGGCTTTTCCTGACCGCTTGCATGCCGCGTTGCGTGGAGTTCGTTTTGTCGCCGCGCCAATCGTGATTGCCATCGGCAACGCACGGCGTGCCAGCGCCGTACGCGAGCAGCGCAAACATATCGAGCACTTGGTTGAAGAACTTCAAAGGCACAGCGCGGCACTTGAAGAAGCTAATCGCGAGTTGCAGCGCGTGGCGCGTTACCGCTCGCTTTTTCTCGCCCGGATGTCGCATGAACTACGTACACCGCTGACTTCAATGTTGGGCTTTGCGGAGATTCTGCTTGATCAAGAAAACTTGAATGATGATCAGCAACGTTTCTGTGAAAAGATTCAAGCCTCCGGGTTGCAACTGCAAGCAAGCCTCAATCAGCTTGTCGATCTATCGAGGCTTGAAGCCGGACAGACGGAACTCTTTCTTCACGAGTTTTCGTTGAAAGAAACCTTGCGCGATTCGTGCGCCGCCGTCCGCCGGATAGCCCAGAAACATGGTGTCAAAATTGATTGCATCTCGGCACTGGAATTCGGCTCGGTCGTGTCCGATGAAGGCAAGCTGCGGCAGGTGCTCTACAACTTTCTCGCATATGCGATCAGCCGCAGCCCTGTCGGAGCATCCGTGACGGTTCGCGTTGAAATAATAGAGCCGAGCCACTTCTCAATCCAGATATGCGATCAGGGCGAACCGCTTATCGACCTGGCACATCTGTTCGAACCGGTCGAAACGGAGGCGCTGAACGAACGCGGAACCAACATGAACGAATTAGGCTTGAGCATCGCGCATCGCTTGGTACATGTGCTCGGCGGAAGCGTAGCGCTTGAAAGCCCTGAATCGTGTGGGCTTAGTATCACAATCGAACTTCCCGTAAGCCCGACAGGAAGCTAAAAGCGTCTGAGAGTACGGGGTTCGAGGTTCGGAGTACGGAGTGTGAAGTTAACTTGGCGCCGCCCGCGTTCTATCTTCTTAACTCCGAACTCGTTGGAATCGTCTTGATTTTTCGAAGCACATCCCTTTTAACTTAAGGAGAAGCAAGTTTATTTGATGTCGAGTCTCACTTGGCCGCTTGAGGAAAGAGCTAACTCACCGGGGATTATTGTG
>JACCTF010000399.1 GCA_013812565.1 Pyrinomonadaceae bacterium
CAAGAAGCTTTTGCGAGAGGCTGACGCGGAGCAGGAGCACCACGCAACAATCCATCTGTACTTAGGTCTTCATCCACATCTTCCCAATGGATACCATAGCCGCCGCCAATCACGCGCCAATTCTTTCTTTGTGCTTCCGTGGCATTCAACAATCGCGGATACCACACCAGAGGGACAGAGATTGTTCTTCCATCCATAAGCTGAACGCCCAACGTATCCTCTGAAATCTCTACACCCGCGACACGCTCATCAGCCTGAAGTGCCAAAAATCCCATTCCATGCCTCCAATAAAGCTGCTTGATTTTCTCTCACCAATCTTTCAACTTGCCGCAACTCTCGTGCGCTAAACCCAAGATTACGCGCGAGGCTGACAGGATTCAACCAAAACTTGGCAGATAGATTGTCACGGTCAACATGAACGTGCGGCGGTTCGTTCGGTTCGTGACTGTAGAAGTAGATGCGGTATGGTCCGGCTCTCAAGACTGTCGGCATAATGCCGCATTGTACCTGACCCAACAGGTGAGCACCGAGTAGAGTAGGAGTAAAGCGCGTTGCATTGGACTATGGCCCTCGTTCTCCGAGAACACAGCACGTTGTCCTTCACTCCCCTCCCCAAACCTGCCATGCAACTTTCACTGCAACAGGCTTTCCAGAAGTCAACTTTCCGCCTCCAAGATTACTCTTGCCATTGTTACTTGCTTTCGATTTCATCGCTTCTTCCCTTGCGGTACTGCGTCCGAACTTCATCGGACTCACGATTACCTTTCTACTCGAAAGATGTTGACCTCCTGGCGTCCTTCCCCACGTGCGCATCTCTCTTGCGCTCCGAGTACTATGACGCCTCCGACGCTCACCAATGACATTGGTGGACTGCTCAACTTCGCATTCATTGATGAGCCTCCCACGTTCATGAAGATGAACTCTGTGAGATGATTTAGGTGGCGGTTATCGACATGACCCATGCCGCTCTCTGCGGAATCCCTTCCGGAGACAGGCGATGTTCGGCGAGCCTGCCTCATCCTTTGGGCTGGTAGGGCGTTATGACCAGCCTCGGTAACCTTATTAGGTTCGGTCGCTGTCCTCACACCATCTGGGTGCATCACGTCCAGATAAGCAGAATATTCGTGTGACAGGGGTGATGTTTCCCGTAGGTCAAAATCCGCTTCGCTTGATCTCACCATATCATCTCTTAGTCAAGCACGGCCTCTTGATGGTCTGCTTCGCATCTCACCGTTACCTTTTAGGAGCAGCTCTTTCACATCTGCCTTGCATCCAGCAGACGCTACGCTCCAAAGACTCATCGCCTAGCCGATATAGGCTATGGAACTTTCCGTTCATTTCATCTTCACACTTCGTGGCGCACACGCCCGGCATCACCCGCCCGCGCGGGACTGCTGAAGCATTCAATCTTGCGGATGGCATCCATGCTTCTTGCGGGTCGGGTGCATGCGCTTGTTAGGCGGCTTCCCACGGCCCGCGCGCCAATCGATCCTCGCGGGCCGGGCCAGCGACCATCCGCATCACCGCTTGTGCCAAGGCAGTCGTCCCAGCCCAGCACGCCCCGTCCACCAGAACTGTCAGAGGGCCAGGCGCGAGGACTATGAACCCCAACGCCTGCCCGGCGATGAGGTAGTCGCGCAGCGTACCAACTACTGTCACCGCTGTCAGGAATACCGCCTGCCCTCGCCACCCGTACCGCCGCATCACCCGCCACCCGAGCAGCGCTAGCACCGCCCACATGACGACGACCAGCGGGTACATCATCGGCGGGCCGTAAGGCTGGTCAGCCGACGGGTAATGCCAGAACCCGAGGGTCTGGAACAAGACCTCAACACCCACGCCGATCACGGCGACGGCCAGCCCGCCCGCCAAGGCTGCGAGGAACCGGCGTCTGGTCGCTCGGGTGAAGTAGGTGGTCGCCGCCAGTATCGCTAGGTAGACGCACGTGGCCAACAGGAGCATTTGCTGCGTTGTCATATGCTAACATCCTCGAAGCCGCCTAACGATTGAGTTGACGTGGGGCGAAACCGCCGCCAAGCCCGTTGGAGTTAAACGGTCGGCGTTCATACAAAGTCGCTGTTTCGCCCTCACGTCCAATGACTTGTTCGGCGGCGCGAGACGCATACACACAACTGTTGATTACCTCAACACATGGAAAATTCTATCTCTGTTTTTCCGAATTTCTGGTGTTCCAGCTTAGTTCAATGCCTTGCTTGCAAAATCTTCGATGGTTACTTTTCCTTCGATTTGGTTTCCAGTTTCAAAAGTAATAAAGCCGGAATTAACCGCTTCAGTCATTTCAACATACGCTTCGGCATTTCTTGGGCTGCTAAAGGTTTTCATAATTTCCAACCATTGATTTTCGGGAATGGCAACTGCTTTGACCTCTTTGCCCAAAACTTTAGAAAATGCTTCGGCAACGTCGTTCGGCGAATATAGAAAACCCGCTAATTCTCTGATTTGCACACCTTCGGAGTTTTCTAACATCGCTTCCGCCGCCACGCGACCAATGTCCTCGGTGGCAACCTGCGGAATTTTCTTGTCGAGCGGCTGTAAAAAACTTGGCAGAATTCCTTCGGTCTTTACCGTTTCGAGAACCGAATTCCAGTTCTCCATAAAATAAGCCGCTCGCACAAAAGTCGTCGGAATATCCAGATTTCCAAAAGCCTGTTCAAGTAAATGATTGGTAACAATCGGTCCCGTGCCGCTTGGATGTTGTGCGCCGACTGAAGAAAGCACGACCAACTTTTCCAACGAAGAATTTTCGATGGCGGTTTGAAAGGCTTTGATAAGCTTTTCGGTTTCGACAAACATATCTTCCGCTTGTTCATTCGGCGGATTCATCAAATACAAAGTCTTTCCGCTTGCGAGAGCCTTTGTTAAAGACTCCGTGTCCTGCACATCGGCAACCGCGATTTCCGCTCCCAAATCTTTCCAAGGCTTTCCCTTTGCTTCGCTTCGCACAATTACCCGAACAGGCAAACCTTTTTCTAATAATGTTTGAGCCACGACAGAACCCGTCTGTCCGGTTGCTCCAGATACGATATACATAAATTATTCCTCCAATTTAATTTTTCTCTTGTCCAAACTATATAAATGAAGAGTGCGCGTAATTCATGCGGCGATGCGCCACCGCGCTAAGTCTATTGTTTCTTTGACCTCAGCTATTGGCTTGCCTTGCTTGTAATTACTCCAAGCAATGACTTGATAGAGCCACACGCTG
>JACCTF010000411.1 GCA_013812565.1 Pyrinomonadaceae bacterium
AAAGAAGCGTGCCGCCGCCGCCGAAGACGTAGATGTTGCCGGAAGCCGGGTCGCCCACGGGCGAAGCCCAACCAATTCGATGCGGCGGCACGTCGCTTAGGTACACATTGAAGCGATACTCCCACAGCAGTTTTCCCGTATCAGCATTAAGACAGATCACTCGTTCCTGAAGTGTTTCACCTCTACCAACCGGGTTTTGCAGAAAGAGGCGGTCGCCCATCACAATCGGCGCGGAGCGCCCACCGTAGGGAGCTTTCCAAGCCAAGTTTTCGCCGGAGGGTGACCATCGGCTGGGAAGGTTTTTTTCGGGCGACGAGCCGTCGCGCGCCGGGCCGCGCCAGTCCGTCCAATCGCTTGCCGGCAGATTATTTGTAGATAAAATCAAGAAGGCGATGAGCAACAGCAACATTAGGTGCTTAGAGCGTAGGGCGTCCATAGTTCTTTCCAAAGATGTAAGCTGTTCTTAAAGTGCGTGATTTATAAAGATGCCAAGCGAACCCGTTTTAGTTGCGGCGTTTCCAGTTTTTACTTGACGCGATTGATTACGGACTTATACATATACGCGGCGTTTTCCAGAGTCAAGCCGATATTTGTCGAAACATGCGGAACGTGAAAAGCGTTTCCCTCAGCACATACATTAACTTCCGTTTCTGTCACGTCTGAAGAAAGACATCTAAAGAAGATGGCAGGTCATTCAAACGATTTGTGATGCGGCAACTTTTCCGACCAGGAGTATCCCGAAGGAGATAGCTCATGGCGTGAGCCGTGAGGAACACAGGTGGACATAGCGTTAAGCCTCGGGGGCGAAAGATGTCGAGCAGCCATGCCCCAAAGCCCGATTTTTCCGCCTAATTTCGGGCTTATGAGACTAATGACGCACTTGTTTCGTGCAAGAAACAATGTCTTGTACCAGAAACTAACTTATGATATAAACCCGCTCCTGTTCTTTAAATTAAACGAAAGGTAAATTGGAAAGGAGGAAGTTTATGTCTCATCAAGCTAACCCCATCCCAGATGGCTATAAAGGTGCAATTCCATACTTGTGCGTCAACGGGGCGGAAAGCGCCATTGACTTCTACAAGCAGGCGTTCGGGGCGACCGAGATGATGCGCATCGCCGACCCGAGCGGGAAGGTCGGGCACGCAGAGATCAAGATCGGCGGCGCGCCAATCATGCTCGCCGACGAGTTCCCAGACTGGGGCTTCCGCGCCCCGCAGACACTGGGCGGCTCACCTGTTACCATCCACCTCTACGTCGAGGACGTGGACACGGTAGTCGGACAAGCGACGGCGGCTGGCGCGAAGGTGCTGAGGCCTGTGGAGGATCACTTCTACGGTGATCGGGCCGGCAAGTTGGAGGACCCTTTCGGGCACGTGTGGTACATCGCGACACACAAGGAGGACGTGTCACCCGAGGAGATACAGAGGCGAGCCGCCGCTATGTTCGGCTGATGGTGAAGCGGTCAGAACATGTGGGGAACCGTTCCCGGTGCGCGCCTTTCGCAGCGAAAGGCGCGCACGACAAGATGTCGGGGCGGACGCGCCATCGGCATGGTTCATAAAGATGAGGTTGATCGCGCGCCGCCCGACCCCGGTGATAACTATTAGGAGGTGAATTTCTTTATGAAATACGGCAAGCTGATCCTGAAAAACATTCTCCGCAACAAGCGCCGCACGCTGCTCACCGTCTCAAGCCTGGTTGTCTCGCTGTTTTTGATCATCACGCTCGCGACGATACTCACCGAGTTTACTCGCGGCAGCGAGGAAGCCAATCCGTTGCGCCTCGTCTCGCGCCACGCCGTTTCGCTTACCTTCAATATCCCTAGCGCTTATCAAGCGCGCATCGCTGCCGTGCCCGGCGTCAAACATGCCTTGCCTTACACCTGGTTCGGCGGCATTTACAAAGATGAGAAAAACTTCTTTGCTAACTTTGCCGTCGATCCGAAAACCCTGCGCGCGCACAACCCGGAAACCAAGATGACCGACGCCGAATGGCAAGCCTTTATTAGTGATCGACAAGGCGCTCTTGTCGGTCAGAAACTGGCTCAACTATATGGTTTCAACGTGGGTCAGCGCGTCACCTTGAAGAGTCCTATTTATCGCGCTGACTTGGAATTCATCGTGCGCGGAATCTACACCGGGGGTGACGAAAAGACGTTCTTCTTCCATCACGAGTATCTGAATGAATCGCTGCCGGTGTGGGCCAAAGACAAGGTCGGAACCTTTGGCATCATGGCTAACACGGCGTCCGATGTGCCGCGCATCGCGCAGGCGGTTGACTCGCTGTTCCTCAACACCGACGCGCCGACGAAGACGGAAAGCGAACGCGAGTTTGCGATCAGCTTTGAAACGATGTTGGGCGGCGTCAAGCAATTTATGTATGGCATCATGGCCGCGATCACGTTCTCGCTCCTGCTCGTGATGGCGAACACGATGGCAATGAGCGTGCGCGAGCGCACCCGTGAGGTCGGAACGCTCAAGGCCCTCGGTTTCCAACGGGGGGCCATCGCCTGGATGTTTGTCGGCGAATCTCTTTCGGTCGCCGGTCTCGGCGCGCTGCTTGGCATCGGCGGCGCAATGCTCGTCTTCAAGTCGATTGATCTCAGTCTCTACCTTCCTAATTTTCAATCATTCGTACCTGCTCCGCAGACTTTGCTTGCGGCTTTTGTGATCGCACTGTTCGTCGGAGTTGTGAGTGTCAGCTATTCAGCCTACAGGGTTTCCGCAATGACTATTGCGGAGGCGCTGCGGAGTACGGAGTAATGGCTCTACCGATCAGATACAACATTCGTAATTTAATTGTGCGTAAAGGTACGACCCTCGCCACGGCGATCACAATCGGATTAACCGTCGCGGTCTTCTTGATGGTGATGGCCTTGGCGCGCGGCATTGATTTAACGCTTGCGTCGAGCGGTGAGCCGCTTAACTTGATTGTGCTGCGCAACGGCAGCAACTCAGAGTTGGTCAGCGATGTGACGCGCGAAAACTTGAGCACACTTGTGTACCTCGATGGTGTGGCGCGTGAAGGAGATCGACCGCTGGCCGCACCGGAGATGCTGACGCTCATCTACCGTGCGCGAAAGGGAATGAGCCAGGGGGCAAACATCACGATTCGCGGCGTCGGCCCCGAGTCAACCAAGCTGCGTTCGGGATTCAACGTTGTGGCCGGACGGATGTTTCAGACCGGCCTCGCGGAAGCGATTGTTTCCAAGCGGATTGCCGAGCGCTTCCAGGGCATGGACATTGGCGACCGTTTTCGTGTGCAGGGCATAGACTATTCAGTGGTGGGATTATTCGATGCCGGAGGCAAAGCTTTCGAGTCGGAGATTTGGACGGACGTAAACTCGCTGCGTAGCACGATGAAACGCGAATCTTACTCCTCGGTTCTGCTGCGTGTGAAAGACTGGGCGGCGCTTGACTCGCTGGCGAAGCGAATCTCGGACGATCAGCGGTTACAATTGAAAGCAGTTACTGAACGATCCTTTTACGAAGAGCAACAGGGGACGACATCAGGGCTTCTGAAAGGGCTGGGAGTCTTCGTCGCGTTTATCATGGCGGTCGGCGCAGGGTTTGCCGGAATGAACACGATGTACGCGGCAGTGGCGAGGCGAACCACGGAGATCGGAACGCTCAGAGTATTAGGGTTTAGTCGGCTCAGCATTCTGACGGCCTTTGTGTTGGAGTCTGTTGCCATCGCAGTTATCGGGGCCGGAATCGGCATCCTGCTCGCCCTGCCGCTAAACTTTGTCTCGACCGGCACGTCAAACTTCGCGACTTTCAGCGAGATCGCTTTTAACTTTCGCGTCACACCCGACTTGATGTTATCGGCCCTAATCTTCGGCGTAGGCATCGGCTTATTCGGTTCGCTGCTGCCATCGATTCGCGCGTCGCGGTTCAAGATCATTGATGCGTTGCGGGCTTCTTAAAAGAAGAAACAGCCACAGAGATACAGCAGTAGAGAGAAGGGATGATTCAAAATCTCAAATTTGAGATTTCAAATTCAACTCTCTGTGTACTTTGTGCCTCCGTGTTCTCTGTGTTGAATCTGACTTGTCTTTCTGGTTTATGGTGAAGAATTAAATGGTTACGAGTCCTAGAAGCGAAGAAGAGAAACAGAATCTCAACGAGCGCCTGAAGAGCCTGCGTATAGATCGCACGCCAGCGCCGATGCCAAGCGTGCAGAATCGTGTACAAAAAAAGCTGTTGCTTGCTTTGTCTGTGCTTACGGTGTTGGCGGCTGTTGGCTACCTGTTTGTTTTCTCTGCGCCGAAGACAGTGTCGGCAGCCGAGGTCAAAATTGAATCAGGTCCTGCCGCAGCGGGAGATGTGGTTCTGACTGCCTCAGGCTACGTCGTGGCGCATCACAAAATCGCGGTTGGAGCAAAGGTGATGGGCCGTGTCGATTGGATCGGCGTCGAAAAGGGCGACCGTGTGCAACAAGGTCAGGTACTGGTGCGGCTTGAAGACAGCGATTTTCAGGCGCAGGTAAATCAGGCGCGTGCCAATCTATCTGCTGCGCAGGCCCGGCTTGATCAGTTGCGCGCCGGTTCGCGGCCCCAGGAGAAACTGAAGGACAATGCCGCCGTGATGCAAGCCGAAGCGAATTACAAATTTGCCTTGGACGATTACCGGCGCACAGAGCAGTTGCACCGTGCAGGGGTGGTCGCCAAAATCGAACTGGATCGCGCGACGGCACAGCGTGATACGACCTTGGCGATGCTTGAGTCAGCGCGTCAATCAAGCCAGATGACGAACATTGGGCCGCGTGTGGAAGAGATCAGGGCCGCCCGGGCGCAGGTGCAGCAGGTGAAGGCCGCACTCGATTATGCCGAGACGCAACTGGACAGCACGAAAATCAAAGCGCCGGTTTCAGGAACCGTGCTCCAGAGAATAGTTGAGCGCGGCGAGATGGTGACGCCATCGGCATTTGGTGAATCAGGCGCGCGCACGTCCGTGGTCGCGCTCGCTGATTTGAATGATTTACAGATTGAACTCGATATTAGCCAAACCGATTTCGCCAGGTTAAAGATGGGGCAACGGGCGGAGATCATTCCTGAAGCTTTCCCTAACTTGCGTTACACGGGCTTCATTGAAGAGATTGCGCCGGAAGCAAATCGCGCGAAGGCGACGGTGCAAATCAAAGTAAAAGTTGAAAACCCCGACGAGCAGTTGCGACCTGAAATGAATGCTCGTGTTAACTTTTTAGCAGACGCGACGCCGCGCGAAGTCGGCATGTCGGCTAATAGAGTGCTGGTTCCTAAAGCGGCCGTCGTGCGTGCGGGCGAAAGCGATTTCGTCTTCGTCGTCAAGGGCAGCACAGTGGAACAGCGCGTTATCCGTCGTGGTGACGAGAGCGCTGATTCCTATTATGTACTGGAAGGATTAAGTGGCGGCGAATCGGTGGTCGTCACCGGCGCGGAGAAGTTGCGAGACGGAGACCGCGTCAAGGTTAACAGTTAAATCGAACTATGATGGATTGGTACACAATGCAGGAGCTTACCGCCGCAGACGCCGCGCCGCAACCGAGTTACCACAAACCTTGACCATCTATCTCACAAAGCTTAATGCTGTCAACTGATAGATGGAGATTGGAGAAACCTCATGGCAGGACCAGTGGTGCAAATCAAGAACGTTAATAAACGCTTTGTGCGAGATGGTTTTGAAGTTGTCGCGCTCGACAATGTTAACCTTGACATTGAAGAAGGAGATTTTCTGGCGCTGATGGGTCCATCAGGCTCCGGTAAATCTACGCTGTTGAATCTGCTGGCCGGAATCGACCGTTGTACGAACGGCGAAGTAAATGTTATGGGGACTGATCTGGCGAGATTGAATGAAAGCCAGCTTGCCGTGTGGCGTAATGCGCATGTCGGATATATCTTCCAAACCTTCAACCTGATTCCGGTGCTGACGGCGTTTGAGAATGTCGAACTGCCGCTCTTGCTGACCAAGCTCTCGAAGAAGGAGCGGCAGAAGAATGTTGCGACCGCTTTGGAGTTAGTGGGCCTCTCTGACCGCATGGATCACCGTCCTCGCCAACTCTCAGGCGGCCAGGAGCAGCGCGTCGCCATCGCGCGAGCGATTGTGGTTGACCCTGATCTGATTCTGGCGGACGAACCAACCGGCAATCTCGATGCTCGTTCGGGCGAGGAGGTTTTGAACATCTTAACGACGCTTAATCAGGAACTGAACAAAACAATTGTGATGGTAACGCACGATCCGCATGCGGCTAGTTATGCACTGCACGAAAAACATTTGGAGAAAGGCGTGTTGCTGGCAGAGGCCCCTGCGGCCAGAACCATGAACCGATCTATTGCGGCTAGGGGAGCTGGCTTATGAAGCGATTCTTTGTCGAACATTTATTCCGCCTCGTCATCTGCCTCATCACCATTTCTATCTTCCCCTTTCCAGCGGCGAGCGCGTCCGGCGGGGAATCAAACTGGCCGCAGTGGAGAGGGCCAGAGAGCCAGGGTATCTCGCTGGAGAAGAATCTTCCCGTGGAGTGGAACGCGACGAAGAACATCAAATGGAAAACGCCAATTACGGGGCGCGGCCACTCCTCACCGATTGTGTGGGGGAAGAAGATTTTTCTCACCACATCGATTGAAGGCCCGGTTATACCAGGGGCCAAAGCTCCCAAGCACATCATCGGCAATGAAGAATTTGTCCACCCGGATTGGGCCGGATCAGATCGCAGCTACACATTCAAGGTCATCTGCTTGGACAGCGAGACGGGGAAAATGCTGTGGGACAAAACAGCTTATGAGGGAAGGGTCTACGACCACCGTCACCGTAAAAACACCTATGCATCGCCGACTCCGGCCACTGACGGACGCTTTGTTTATACCTTCTTCGGCTCCGAGGGATTGTACTGTTATGACTTCAATGGACGGTTGATTTGGAAAACTTCGCTCGGCGGCATCCCGCAGTTGGGGATGGGGCCGGGCACGTCTCCGGTTCTCTTCGACAACTTGGTGATTGTGACATGCGATCAAGAATCGGGTGAGGGATCGTTTATCGCCGCCGTGGATACAAGAAGCGGCAGAGAGGTTTGGCGCGTTCCCCGGAAGACTCGCGCGAGTTGGGCTACTCCGGTGCTTGTCCGCACCGCCCGGCGCACCGAACTCATTGTGAGCGGAGCCGAGACGGTGATCTCCTATGATCCGGCGACGGGTAAAGAGTGGTGGCGAAGCACAGGCGTGGAGAGTCATGCGATCCCGACTCCGTTTGTCGGACACAGTATGGTGTTCGTCTCCGCGGGTAGCCAAACGCGCGATGGCGATTCGGCTGGGCGGAACAGGCGATCTCTCAAACTCTCCGAGCATCGTTTGGAAGTATGAGAAGGGCACGGCCTATGTTCCTTCGCCGATCCTTTATGGTGACTATCTGTACTTGATGACTGACCGCGGATTGCTCACGTGTCTTGATGCCAAAACCGGCGAGATGAAATCTGAGGGCGGGCGCATCCCCGTACCGGCGACGTTCACCGCGTCACCCGTGGCGTTTGATGGAAAGATTCTTCTGACCAGCGAAGATGGTGATACCTTCGTTTTGCAGGCTGGGCCAACGCACCAGGTTTTGCGTACCAACTCGATTGGCGAGCCGGTCTACGCATCTCCGGCCATCGCCAATGGAAAGATATTTATTCGTGGCGAGAGGCATCTTTATTGCATCGCATCGGCAACGTAGTGGTTAA
>JACCTF010000417.1 GCA_013812565.1 Pyrinomonadaceae bacterium
CTTCGTAATCTGACTCCAAACGCTTCTCCGCATCAACGAGCGTTTGCGGCGGCGGCACAATCACGGCATCGCCCGGTTGCCAGTTCGCCGGTGTGGAGACAGTGTTGGCATCCGTAGTCTGCAACGCCTTGATCACGCGCACCAGCTCGTCGATGTTTCTGCCGGTCGTCAGCGGATAGTAGATGAGAGCGCGAACCACGCCTTTGTCGTCAATGACAAAGACGGCGCGGACCGTCGCCGTCTCGGATACGGCTGGATGAATCAAACCGTATTTGCGCGCGACTTTCGTGTCCAAGTCAGCAATCAATGGAAAATCTATACGGACGCCAAAGTTCTGCTCGATGTTTCTGATCCAAGCGATGTGTGCCGGCACAGAATCAACGGACAAACCGATCAGTTGCGTATCAAGTTTGCGGAAATCTTCCGCGCGTTTGGCAAACTCAACAAACTCTGTGGTGCAGACGGGCGTAAAATTCGCCGGATGCGAAAACAAAACCACCCACTTGCCTCGGTAATCCGACAACTTCAAAAGCCCTTGCGTGCTCTTGGCTTCAAAGTCCGGAGCACCGTCGCCTATGCGCGGCAGGCTTGGCGTCGCTTCAACTGCTGGTGTGCTCATCAGGAATTCCTCTTCAGACTGAAATTTTGATTTTCATCGGCTGGAACATTGTTCGCGCAGTCCCATCAACAGCTTACTTTCCGCTGTCAATGGGACACAATCTGTCTAATATAACGGACATCTTGTATATGATAGCTACAAGGTTGTCAAGCTGGATGTCAGACCGCTAAGTGATGTAAAACAATCATCTTTGTGTACAGCTTTGATTCACAGATGCGGCTCAGCATAAGTCATCACCAGATACATCACAGCATCGCGAGAACCAGGGTTTTGATAGCTGTGCGGCACGTCGGCGCGAAAGTAAACGGCGTCGCCCACGCGCAGTTCGACGGGTGCCGAGTCTCCGACGGTGAGCCGCATTCGCCCTGAGTGAACAACCAAATTTTCGTAAGTTCCTTCAGCATGTGGTTCAGCCTGCTCTGTGTGATGACTGCGCAATCGCAGTTCATAAAACTCGGCGCGACGGCGACTATCAAATGGAAAGAGCGCGCGACTCTCGAAGGCTCCATCGCTTGAGCGCAGCACCTTCGATCTATTTACTGGAAGCAGTTGCACATCACCGGCCAGCGAATCATCGCCGAGCAGATCGGCAAAGCGCACATCAAGCCCGCGCGCCACTTTCCACAGCAGCGCAATCGTCGGAGTGCTTTCACCAGCTTCGATCTGGCCGAGCATCGCGCGGCTAACGCCGGAGAGCGTCGCCAGTCGCTCTAAACTAAGCCCACGTTTTTTGCGCAATTTTTCAAGGTTTACGCCGACTCGTCGTTTAAGGTCTTGTGCTTCTCGGTCAACGCTTGCGCGCTCGTTTTCCGCGGTTGCTGTTTCCACAGGTGCGCTCCTTTAGTCCTTGAGCATAAGAATTAAAATTGCATCGGGATTCTAGTAGATACTCGGATTAACTAGAAGTCCGTAGCGCGGGGATGCACACGAGATGGAGAGCCATCCTCCATTCCAGAAACATTTTCGGGTACAAGCGGTCTGCGATTAGATGTGGGGGCACAGGAAAGTAGATGAGGACTTTTCGCACGAAGAAGGTATAACGAGCACGACATGCACGATACCGTGCACACGATAGGCGATCTTGCACATGTTGCTTCGTAGCGAACCGGTATTCCGAAGTTACGTCCTGTGAATTTCATAGGTTAAGCGGGTAAGAGAAGTAGAAGTCTCTTTAATGTTGTGCATCTCTACGCAGTGGCACACTCGTTGCTAAAGAGGCTCCGTGTTAAGAGGTGCCGCGCAGGATCAAGTAAATTGAAAAGTAAAGTGGCGCGATGAAAAGGTTTTTGCAAGATCGGTAGCCGGATACGCTGCCGTGCGAAGGAAGCCCGACTGTGAAGGGGAGAGCGCGGGCGGGCTTCCTACGAATTACAACGAGATCGGTCGTTCCTGTAACAACATAAGTGAGCGACCGTAACCTGAGGCCCGCTGTGAAGGGGAGAGCGCAGCGGGCCTCATCGTGTCTGCGATTTTAGATTCGCGCGTGAGTGACACCAGACAGTGATCAGTCTTTACTTTCTCTGACCAACGCTTTTGTGCAACCCACCTGAACTTCCAAGATCTCTACTTAGCCCGATGATAGACGAGGCGACCGCCGACAATAGTTGCGACCACCGCACCACGCATAGTCCACCCGTCAAAAGGCGTGTTGCGGCTTTTCGATTGTGACTGCGAGACGTTGAACGTCCATTCCAAATCGGGATCGAGAATCGTCACATCGCCCCATGCACCACGGCGCAGTGTGCCGCGATCAGCGAGATTGAAAATGCGCGCCGGATTTATCGCACACAATTCAACTAAGCGTTCAAGATTGATCGTGCCCGGATGTACCAAACGATCAAG
>JACCTF010000464.1 GCA_013812565.1 Pyrinomonadaceae bacterium
AGCTCAAACTGAGCGCAATCGCTCCCGGCAGCTCATGCTGAACGTCAACGGAATACTGCTGGACGTATGGGGCTTTGCGATCTTGATCAACGAAGTCCACGGTTTGCCCGATCTGCGTCAGCAACCCGAGCGAGTTCCCCGTTGGTTGAATCAGACCGTTGGGAAACGGATTGGATAATGTACTGGCGGGGGTTCGATTGCCGTCAGTGGTGCTGACCATGCTGGTCGTGGATGAGAATCCGAGCGCGCCGATGCCGGTGACGGAGAAGGCAAAAACCGGTGGTGCCCAGAATACGCCGTAGCCAGCACGAAGGGTGGTTTTGTCACTGAGCGAGTAGGCGAATCCGATGCGCGGCCCAAACTTGGTTTTCGAGGGCCGGACTTGTTGCGTCGGGTTGCCACCAACTCCGGCATAGAGCAGTCCGCCTTTCAGGTTAAGACCCGGCGCTTGCAGCGGACTGGCGACATTGCGATCAAACCCGACTGTTAATTGATTCTCCCTCTCTTGCAATCCTTGTTCGTATTCGTAGCGCAGGCCAAGGTTGAGAGTGAGCTTTTGCGAAAAGCGAAAATCGTCATGCACATAACCGGCATAGTAGTTAACAAAGGTCGAGAGCGGGCGGGCGATCTGTGCGCTGCCGCTGTTGGCATAACCAAGCAGCAGACTCGCTAACTCGTTTCCCTGTGTTGCCGACTGCGTATTCGGATCAAGCTGTGTGAATGCTTTAGTGAAAGAGAAGTCTCCGCTGGCTTGCCCGATCTGCGTGAAATCAGAGGACATCTTTCGATAGTCGCCGCCGATCTTGATGCTGTGGCGACCGATCAGTTTGGAGACGCTGGCTAAAAGATTTTGCGAATAATAACGGCGCTCCGAAGAAGCTCCTGAGCCGAGCGCCGCTTGCGTTGAAGCGCCGTATGCACCCGCCGATATGCGCGGAAACTTGTTGAAGACGATGTCCTCTGTGAAACTGCTGGCAAAGCCTAATGACGCCGGGTCAAAACCCGCGCTGATGGTGTCGGGGCTGTCTGTGAATGTGTTGTATCCATAGCGCACGCTGAGGACTGTGGTTGGATTCAAGGTGAAGATGTTGTTTATCGCCACGGCGTGAACGGTTCTAAACAAAAGAGTCCCCGCCGGGTTTGCGACCGAGCTGTAATAATCCGCCTCAGGCTCACGTGATCCGTAGTGGGCGTACATGCCGCTGATCTTGTAGTTGTCGTTTACGGCATGATCAAGCTTGAAGGTTTGTTGGTCAGCGCGGTCGTCGAGCAAGGATGTCGCGGAGTAATTGCTGATCCCGTTGGGAGCCTGCGGGAAATACTGCAGTAGGTTGTAACCGGCTGGGTCGAAGCGATTAGTCGGAATGATGTTTCCGGGAAACGGATCGCGAATAACTCTTCCCGGGTTGGCCGGGTCAGGGCGCGTCGTCAGCGGATCATAGATCGTGATCAATTGCCCGCTCGCGGTTCTGGTTTGCGAGAAATCCCCGGCGCGCTCGCGCGCAGTCGGCACCCTGATGGTGTCGCTCAGGAAGGTCTGCATCCGGTAGCCTTCGGTCGCCGCCCAGAAAAAGGTGCGGTCGCGACCGTCGTAAATAGATGGTCCACCCTCGCCGAAGCGCGGCAGATAAACGGGGCCGCCGATGGAGCCGCCGTAGAGTTTGTAAGGCGCGTCAGGTTTTGCCGTGCCCTGCCGGTTGGCGAAGAAGTTGTTGGCTTGCAGCGAGGAGGGGCGGATAAATCCAAAAGCGCTGCCGTGCCACTGATTGCTGCCGGATTTTCCGGCGACGTTGAACACGCCGCCGCCGGTGCGCCCGGCCTCCGCGTCGTAAGTGTTGACCTGGACTTTGAGTTCCTGCACCGCTTCAATCGAGGGAATGATGACGGCACGATTCACCAAGTCAGTGATCGGCACACCATCGAGCAGATAGTTGTTGCCGCGAACGGGGCCGCCCGCCAAAGATATTTGTGATGAACCGCTTTGATCCTGCTGCCGATTGAAGGTTGGGTTTCCGGCCGGAATGACGTTGGGGACAATCGCCGACAGCATAAATGGGTTGCGCCCCGAATTTGGCAGATCATCGAGAACCTGTTTGGCAATTACTTGGCCGGTTGAAGAAGTCGAACTCTCAATCAAGGTCATCTCGTCGGTGACGGTGACTGTCTCGGCGACATCGCCCACCTCAAGGGTGAGGTCAAGCGCGACTTGCTGCTGAGTTGCAATGATTACTCCGGGGCGGTCAAGTTTCTTGAACCCAGCGGCGGACGCCATCATGCGGTATCTGCCTGGATCAACCCGCTCGAAGACGTACTCGCCGGAGTCATTCGTGACGGTGGCGCGGCTGACGTTGGTCTCTTCATTGGTGAGCGTCAAGTTAACGGCGGGCATCACGTTGGCGCTGCCGTCTTGCACTGAACCACGCAGACCTCCGTGGTACGACTGTCCATTTGCTATGGCACCGTTCGTTAAAATCAACAGGCCACAGATCGAGAGAAGCCGCGATAAGATTTTGGCGTTATAACTTATGGAGGCGAGAGGGGAGAGGGCGTTTTTGTCGTTGCAAGATTTTCCTGCTAGCATAGCAGTGCTCCTTTCATCTATCCGGTGATTGGGAGTTGAGGGGTCTCGCATGAGCTTGCCGGCCAGAGCGAGACCCTCTCTCATTTAGTGTTCACATCTCATATTCAAACTTCCATGCCATACCTGGCTGAGTAAGAAAGTCATCAACTTTTCGGTTCACCATCTTCTGATTCCTACTAAGCAAGGGCTACCGTCTTTAATCACCAACAGCAATAGCAAGGGGCGTGCCAGGTGGTTGCTGAGATTTGTCGCTCGTTCGGTTAACCGATTACAAAACAGCGCATTGTCAAAGAATGAAGAGAACGGCGACCATGAGGTTTAATAGTCAATCCAAAATTCGAGAGAGGTTCTCTCCATATTTTTGTATCTTAACGCTGGGATTACAAAAAATTTGGCGACAAGAGTGTTTGCGTGAAAAGCGATAATGACAATTATGTAGTCGAGAGTGCAGTAAGCTTCCGCATACTGATAAGAGTGGCGAACGAACTTGCGAATGCTTGTGTCAGTACCTTCCAAACCGACAACCATCAAATCATATCTGATGATTTCTCGATGCACTGTTGGTCATGGTTTATGAAGAAGGGAAGAAGTTTGGCGTACCGCCTTAGGCGGCGCGTGCAGCAAACCGAGGTCGCCTAAAGGGGATAGTCCAAACGTGTAGTCCTGCTATGAAAATAAGTGCTGTGTGCAAGCTAGGCAGCCTGTGCCAACTCCTCAACCGTCACCTTCAACCCAAGCGCTTCCAGTTGATGGACTAACCGCTGTCGCTGCTTATCCGCATGCCGACGGTCGAAGTAATCGCCACCTAGCTCTTCATAGCCAGCCTTGTTCGCCAACACATGATAAACGATCACCAGAATTGAATGCCCCACCGCCACCAATGCTTTCTTCTTCCCCATCCGTTTGACCAGCCGCTGGTACTGCGCAGAAAGGTACGTCCCCTTCTGATGACTCGCTGCCCATGCCGCCTGCACCAGCGCCGCCCGTAAGTAGCGGTTCCCCTTGCTCGTCTTTCCGCTCTTACGCTTGCCTGCCGATTCATTGTTACCGGGACACATTCCAGCCCAACTCGCCAGGTGCCCATCCGTCGCGAAGCGCTCCATCTCTACTCCGATCTCTGCGACGATGGTCTGGGCGACTGTTTCACCTACTCCCGGGATCGTGTCGAGCAGCGTCACCGCCTCCGAGACGAAAGGGTCGGCTGCTTGCTCGACCTCCGCGCCGATCTTCTCTGCGACTCGCTTGATGGCCGCTTCCACCACCTCATACTGATCGAGCAACTCGGTCAAGACCCATCGCTGCGCTTGGGTCAACCGCCCGGCTAAAGCTCGCTTTAACTCCGGCTTCTTGCGTTTCATCCGGCGGCGCGCCAACTCACTCATTCGCTCGACATCCGTCTCACCCGCTGCCAACGCTCGCAGCATCTGCTTGCCACTCACACCCAATGCATCCGAGACCACCTGCCCCAGTTTGATGTTGCCGCTCTCAATCAACTTCTGGATACGGTTGGCGAGTGCGGTCTGCTCACGCACCAGGCTCTCACGATAGCGCGTTAGTTCCCGCAACTCACGAATGTGCAACGGCGGAATGAAGCTCGGCTTGAGCAACCCGTGACGCAGCAGGTCAGCCAGCCACTCAGCATCAATGACATCGGTCT
>JACCTF010000472.1 GCA_013812565.1 Pyrinomonadaceae bacterium
CGCCGACGTTGGCGCGCAGCACTAGGGGGCGCGGGCGCTTGTCGGCGCGCAGTTGAATGTTGCCCGGAGTGAGACCTCTGCTTGGATCAATCGGCACGACATCTCGCCGCAGGGCATACATCATGCCGTAAGGATTGACCGCGCCGAATCGGTTGTAGAAAAAGACCTGATCAAATGCGACGATATCGGCCTTGATCGTGCGGACGCAATTGACCGCCGCTTGTGGTTCGACAACCGTAGCCGTCTCCACCACTGTTTCAGTTGCCGCTGCCGTCTCGGTTGTTGTCGCCAACTCCGTTATAGGCGCTTCTATCACCTTTGCATCAGTCGTCGCGGTCGCAGATACTTCGGTTGTCTTTGCGGTAGTCGTTTCGGTTGCAGACGTGTCTGTTGGTGTTGCTGGTATTGGTAGTGTTGCTGATGTTGTAGATGTTGCTGATGTTGTATGTATCTCCGCTGCACGTACACTGCTGAGCGGCGTTAGATGCAGCGAAGTTAGCATGCAGCAAAAGAAACCTATCGTGCGGCAGTGCTGAAAGGCGAGGGTCGCAAACATTAAATTTTCCCCTTAATAGGCAAGTGGATCATGCTCTCCCTGCAGCGTTTTATGGCTGGTAGGAGGGCGGGGCTAACACGCACCTATGGTGTCGGATCGAAAAATTGGCTTCGTTAATCTCGGAAGCCGGTTAATTGAACATAGCGACAGTACTTGGGGGCAACAGTTATGCCAGTGATCGTTGATCGAAAAAGCTTGAATAGTTAAATATTAGAGATGGCGATTAAGCCTGTAGCGGAGCAGCGGGCGAGGTAAGACGTGTTTCACGGTGAAACACATGGATATGCTTTGTGGTTCAAAATGAAAGTAAAGCGCGATCAGGCTGATAGAAATAGTTTGTCAAAAGCCGTTCCTGCCTTGTTGCACCTTGATGCTGAAAGAAGCGAAAGGCGTTCGGCGGACCCGCTAAAAGAAATCAGTGATGCAGTATGAAACACACGACGAGATTCTTGCTTGAGCGATCAACCACACTCGATGGTTAGCGGAGAACTGCGATGTATGCCGCCGCTTACACCTCGTGCTATTAGTAATGAGCTGATCTCTTCGAGAATATCAGAAGGACGAAATGGCTTGGCGAGGACGCTTGATGCGCCGCAGGTTCTGGCCGTGACGATTGTTTCAGGCGTGCCGTAGGCGGTAATCAAAATCACTGAGTCGCATAAGTTTTCTTGACAAATTGCATTGATCACATCAACGCCCGTCATGTCAGGCAACCGCATGTCCGTTAGCGTTACATCAAATCTTTGCCGACGAGCTTGCTCAATTCCCTCACGACCAGTAACCGCAACAACCACCTCGTAGCTGTGATCCTCAAGAATCATCTTGAGCGCATCAGCCACACTCGGTTCATCATCAATCACTAGAACTTCAATTGTTCTCTCCATCCTTGCACACCCTCGCCTTCTTTGTTTGGATTAGGGTACTGCTCTGTGAAATGGTAAAGGGGCTTTAACAAATACAGCTTTCGTTCGGCAACTGCCGTACCGCCATGCTGCCTTCTCTGAAGCCGCACCCGCATAAAGGCGCACTTCATAACTGCTGTTGCAATAACAGAAAACGATGAACCGAAAGAGCTTGATTGATTCGTTCAACCTGTCCCAGCGGCTGAGGTGAGAGTCTCATCTTCAAGGCTCGCAGCGCCTTTGATCCCAAACTTCTTCAGCTTACGGTAGAGCGTCGGGCGATGGTAATCGAGTATCTCGGCGGTCTTTTTGACGTTTCCTCTGGTGCGCTCAAGCGTCTGCTGAATGGCTTCGCGCTCGATCTCTTCCATTGTCAAATACGGAGGAATCACACACCGAAACTGGGCGACGCGGGCAGCATGAATCTGTTCAGGCAGGCTCTCCGGCGTGAGTTGATCTTCCGCGCAGAAGAGCACCGCGTGTTCGATGGCGCTTTCCAACTCGCGCACGTTGCCGGGCCACTCATAGCGCATCAACAGCGCAGAAATTTGCGGTGCGATTCCGCGAACGCGTTTCTTGTATTTGTCGCTGTAGCGCGCAAGGAAATGTTCGGCGAGCGGCACCACATCATCGAGACGCTCCCGCAGCGGTGGCACTTTGATCTTCACCGTGCTGAGGCGAAAGTAAAGGTCTTTACGAAACGTGTTGTCTTCAATCATCCGCGCGCTGTCGTGGTTAGTTGAGGCAATCAATCGAAAATCTACTTCCATCTCTTGCTCATCGCCGAGGCGTCGCAGGCGTCGCTCCTGAAGCACGCGCAGCAGTTTGGGTTGAAGCGGCGCGGGCATCTCCGTGATCTCATCCAACAGCAGCGTGCCGCCCGAGACCGCCGTGATCAAGCCGCGCTTGTCGCGGTCGGCTCCGGTAAAAGCGCCCTTCTTGTAACCGAACAGTTCCGCTTCTATCAGGTCGCGCGGAATGGCCGCGCAGTTGATGCTGATAAACGGCTTCTCGCGCCGATTGCTCTGCAGATGAAGGGCCATGGCAATCAACTCCTTACCGGTTCCCGATTCACCTTCAATTAAAACGGACGCATCTGAGGGCGCGGCGGTGCGAATAATTTCGCGTATGCGCCGCACCGGGAGACTGTTACCGATGATGCCGAAGGATTCGCCGTCGCTTGCGAGCGTTCGCTTGAGGGTTCGGTTCTCGCGTTTGATCGCTAGAAACTGCAGGGCGCGCTCGGCAAGCGTCACCACTTGATCGGGCGTGAAAGGCTTTTGTAGATAATAGTAAGCGCCGCGCTTGATCGCCTCAATAGCGATGTCGAGCGAGCCTCGCGCAGTCATAATGATTACTTCCGTGTCAGGAGCGTCTTCTTT
>JACCTF010000495.1 GCA_013812565.1 Pyrinomonadaceae bacterium
ACCCGGTAGCCTTCCGCAATGTAGTGCTGTGCTTGGGCTACCGCCTGATGTTGCGACCTTCCGGGACGAAAGCCGTACGAGTGCGCGGAGAACGTTGTGTCCCAGCTGGGTTGCAGGACTTGCAAAACGGCTTGTTGGATAAAACGATCCAGCGCAGTTGGAATGCCAAGCTTTCTCGTACCCCCACCTGCTGGCTTTGGTATCTCCACTCGTTTCACCGGGGCCGGTCTGTAGGTTCCTGCAAGTAGCTGAGCACGGATGGTTGGCCAGTGCTCTTTGAGGTATTCCGGTAACTTCTCGACGCTCATCCCGTCGATACCCGGACTCCCTTTGTTGGCCTTGACTCGCCGTAAAGCTTTCTTTAGGTTTTCTCGCTCACAGACTTCCTCCATCAGAGGTGCAGATGTCGTTGGGCTTTCGGAGGGGTGTTCCGCAATGGGAGATTCGATCCCTTCGCTGGCAGCGCGTGGAGCTTCACTCCTTGCCTCTTCCAGGAAGGCCAACACTAGCTGGTTCTTCTGCCGCTTGTCTCTCATCAGTTGCACTTCCTACTTGCCACTCCATTTAACTCCTTCTCGGAGACCGTTCGGGCCTTCATCCAGTCGTTCCCGGTTATGCGATTCCTTGATGTTTCTCCCCTTTCGGGCAAGTGCCTCAATCGAGCAGACCGACGGCACTGGCTTACTTTGCCCTCTGCTGACTTCTGTGCTGCGGTCAGTGAGCCTCGCGATTCACTTAGTCCCGCCCGCGGGACACTGCACAGATCTCCCGAGGTAAGTACGACCGCCTTCGACGCACAACCGCCGGATATACGCTGTGGCACCCTTGATGGATATGGACTTCGCGGCAGTTCGTCCGCTCGTCCGGTGCCCAACGCCTGGTATCCGGTTTTTGTTCATCGGCTCACGTCTTTGCTCCACGCTTCCTTCAGACCCCACCTCACGATGACGCCCTTGCGCTTCGCTAATCCTTCACCTCCATCAGGTTGGATAGGGGACTTGCACCCCCAAGCTGTCGAACATGCTCGGCACACGAACTAAACCGCTGCGCGGTAGGTCGCTCCCGAACGTCTCGCGCTTCCTTGTAAGGCTCGCCTTAGCTGACATTCATCGACCCACACTTTCTCCTCCACCCGGTCTCATCTTCGGATGGTGATGCGCTGCCCAAAAGAATACTGTGATCTCCTGATCGTGAGGCTTCGGCAACGCGGCGTGATATCGGCGTCGAAATGTGAAAGTGCTTTACGGATGTCACTGACGCGCATAGAATGCCGCCTCCATGATCAAGGACGAACCACCTGATTCCACCAACCCTTCTGAGATCGAAGCGTTGATCGCGCGCCTCAAGCACGGCTCACTAGCGCAGCAAGATACGCTGTTGATCGAACGTCTCTTGCGTTTGCTGCTGCGCCTCATTCGTGTCGTTGAGCACAAGAACACCTCGATCGCGCGCCTCAAGCGAATGCTGTTCGGTCCGGGATCGGACAAGCGCCCTGCGGCGGCCGCCCCCCCCGACAACACACCGCCGAAGGCTCAACCGCCCGCAGCGGACGAGCCGTCCGTGAGCACACCCGATGGGGGTGCTACGTCGATGGCAGAGTCAGCGTCGCCAAGAAGGCGCGGACACGGCAGACAAGGTGCTGCCGCTTATCCGGGTGCGCTCCGCGTCGTGTGCGCTGACCCCGAGCTAATGCCGGGCGACGGGTGTCCAGCGCGGCAGTGTCGCGGTCATCTGTATGACACCCGCGAGCCGTCTTTCTTCATCCGTCTGGAAGGTCGACCCGTGATTACAGCGACGCGCTACGAGCAACAGGTGCTGCGTTGCTCAGCGTGTGCCGAGCGCTTCACGGCGCCGCTGCCGGAGGGCGTGCTGGCACAGAAGTACGACCCGACAGCTGATGTCTCAATCGCGCTCTACAAGTATGGAGCGGGGATGCCGTTTTACAGGCAAGCACGATTACAGGAGATGTGTGGTGTGCCGCTCTCCGAGTCAGTGCAATACGAACGGTGCGCGGGGGTTGCGCAGTGCGTGCGCCCGATCTACGAAGAGATGATACGGCGTGCGGCGAGTGCCGATCTCTTACATATAGATGATACGCCGGTCGTGATTCTGGATTTATTGAAAGAGAACAAGCAGCTTTCGGCAGCGGAACGTCGTGGGGTGCAGACTTCGGGCATCGTCGCACGAGATGGGAGGCGGCAGATCGCGCTGTATGTGTCGGGGCGCCGCCATGCGGGAGAGAACCTCGCCGAGTTGTTAAGCAAGCGACCAGCAGATTTATTGCCGCCGATTCAGATGAGCGATGCGTTATCGGCAAACTGGACGGGGGAGTTTAAGAGGATTGTGGCGAAGTGTTTGGCACATGCGCGACGCCAGTTCGTCGAGTTGGAGACGGCGTTTCCACAGGCGTGTGGGCGGGTGCTGGATGCTTTGGCGGAAGTCTACGGGTACGACGCCGAGGCCAAGCCGATGACGGATGAGGAGCGGTTGGTCTTTCACCAACTCAAGAGCGGTGCAGTGATGCAGCGACTGCGTGAGTGGATTGATGAGCAGTTTCGCGAACGCCACGTTGAACCAAACAGCAGTCTAGGCAAAGCACTTACATACATGGTCAAGCACTGGGAGGGGCTGACAAAGTTTTTGGTCGTGGCAGGCGCGCCGCTCGACAACAACGTCTGCGAGCGAGCCTTGAAACTGGCGGTGCTGCAGAGAAAGAACGCGCTCTTTTACAAAACCGAGCGTGGGGCAGCCACTGGCGACATGTTGATGAGTGTGATCGAGACGTGTCGTATGAACGGGGTCAATGTGTGGGAGTATCTGGTGGCGGTGGTCAAAAACGAGCGGGCGGTGGGGCGTGATCCGACAGCGTGGTTGCCGTGGGAGTATGCGGCTGAGGTGCGAGCGCGGCAGGCGGCGTAAGCGATGAGGTGTAAACATCGGCGGGGAGCCTGCGCCACGGTTCTTGGAAGCGCGCGAGTTCAGGATGCCCGTTCATCAACAACACGGAGAGTTCGTGTGCGGCCAACGGGTGCAGTGGTGCGCCCGTGGCTTGCGGCCACCACGTGAGGCGCCCGCGCGAGAACCGCTTGAGGCACAGCCAGAAGCCTTGACCATCATAGACCAACAACTTGATGGCGGTGGCGCGTCGATTGCGGAAGAGGAAGAGCGTTCCTGAGAATGGGTCGTGGTCGAGTTTATAACGGCAGAGCGCGGCAAGCCGGTCGATGCCCTGGCGGAAGTCGACCGGCTCATAAGCGAGCAAGATCTGGAGTTGTGGCGGAAGTTGGATCATGGCTTAGGAGTGAAGAAAGGCTGAGCAGAGGGCATGGAGTTGCGCCGGGTCAGGGGTGGGCAGATGCAGTGTTAAGCGCGAGCCATCAGCGCGCTCGAAGAGCAGGCGCGCGTGCGAGTCGGCGGCAAGTGCAGCGCGGTGCGGCACGAGGTCTGCGGCAGCGAGTTGCAAAAATGGAGTTGGCGGCGCAGGCGCGGGCGGCGCCGCATGCAGAGCGGCGTGCTTTCTGAGTGAAGCCGGACGCAGCCGGGTCTGCCGACAGATGGCGGAGACGGAATACCGATCAAGCAGCGAGACGGCGGCAGTGTAGAAGTGATCGGGGATGCGCGCACGCTGGCGGTGCGACTGCCGCCAGGTGTCGAGTTGGGCTGTGAGGTCGAGCAGGTCTAGGTGAACAGGCGAATCCATGAGAGTTACCTCCGAAGAAGGATGTTACTTCGGAGATGAGCGTAGCGAAGGCGGCTCGCTCAGGTCACGCCATTTTGCCGAAAGCTTACGATTATGCCGCAAGATCATACTTGTTGCATGCTCGCATCGTTAAGTTGACGATAACTCAACTGCTTCGCATCTGCTTCCAGCACCGTAAATCCGTAAGCCGACTTCGCAAATAATGAGCGCTCCACCGGCTGGATCGGTCGGATCTTCGCCCCGCCCCCGCCGGAGACGAAAAACTGAACCCCGCCCTCCCCCTTCAGATGTTGTAAGTCATGATCATGACCAGCGAGGTAGATTTCCGCCCGATCCTTCAACACCGGCAACAGCTTCCCTTTCA
>JACCTF010000508.1 GCA_013812565.1 Pyrinomonadaceae bacterium
TGGGCGACGATTGCCGAAGGCAAAGCTTCACCGCACGAAGAGATACTGATTAACGCTACGCCAACCACAGGTGCGATTCGGGTCGGTGACTGGAAACTCGTGCTCAACGGCGATGGCCACAATGACGAAGTGAATGAGAACGAGAGTGAAAGCGCAAGGCGCGGCGCGAGATCGCGAGACAATGTCGAGCTTTTCAACCTCGCCGATGATTCGGCTGAGAAGCGCAATCTGGCTAGTATGAATCCTGAAAAGGTTAAACAGCTTCACGCTCGCTATCGTGCGCTCGCGACACAAGCTGTTCCACCAAGTATCAAGCCGAAAGCGTCTGGTTTCAAATCACCGAAAGTGTGGGGCGAGCAGTAAATTCCTTCGCACAAAACGCACCAAAGATGGAACTAACCGAAGAGTTGCAGATGCGGCAGCAAGACGACTGGGCATGGGCGGATCGAAGAGCAGCAAGGTTGGGAATCAAAGGTATAAAGACTGAAAGCCGTTTGGGATGACCGCTATGTTCTCAAGGTTCTCAACATTGTAAGATGCGTTCGCCCTATGCAGTACCAGATTTTTACCGCTACCAAATCATCTTCATATTTAAAAAGGATTGATGATGAGCAACAGATTATCCAGAAGAGATTTTACAAAAATAACGGCCGTGGCGAGTGCGAGCAGCGCCTTCAGTAGCGTACACGTGCTCGGCGCGAACAACCGCATCCGCCTTGGCTTCATAGCAGTGGGAAACCGGGGTGATCAAGTGTTGGACGCCTTCCTCACACACAAGGATGCAGAAGTGGTCGCCATCTGCGATCTCTACCAGCCCTACATGGATTTTGCGGCCAAGAAGATTGGCAGCAGCCCGAAGCAGTTAAAAGACTACCGGAGGCTGCTTGAAATGAAGGACATTGATGCGGTGGTCATCAACACTCCGGACCACTGGCATGCACTGCAAACCATTCACGCGTGCCAGGCAGGCAAGGATGTTTACGTCGAGAAACCGTTATCGCTGTGTGTGACGGAAGGGCGCAAAATGGTCGACGCGGCACGTCAGCACCAAAGGGTAATCCAGGTTGGTATCCAGCGGCGCTCTGCTCATTTCTGCCGGGAAGCCGCCGAATTTGTGCGTAGCGGCGGTATCGGGAAAATCACTGCGGTACGTGCTTTCCATATTCAAAACGAATGGCCGAAAGGTATTGGCAATCCTCCGGATGAGACCGAGCCATCTGACTTCGACTGGGACAACTGGCTCGGTCCGGCTCCGAAAGTGCCATATAACAAGAACCGCAGCTTTTACCGATTCCGTTGGTTTTACGATTACTCGGGTGGGCAACTCACTAATTTCGGTGTGCACTACATGGATACAATCCACTGGGCACTGGGCCACGATGCGCCGTTGGCGGTCACGGCGATGGGAGGCAAACTCGCCATCGAAGACAACCGCGAGATTCCCGACACGCTTGAGGTGCTGTGGATGTTCCCGGGCGGAACGCTTGTGACCTTCTCGCAGTTCAACGCAAGCGCTCCCCCGGCAGGCCTGCGCAACGGCGAAATCGAGTTTCGTGGTACGAAAGGCACGCTCTACCTCCAGAACAATGGATATGAGGTGGTGCCCGATGCTCTAACCGCGAATGAGATCCTAGCTCGCAAGCCCATCAACCGGGCGAATGAGCGTGGATGGCGCATGGGTGCCAAGCCGATGATCGAACCAAAGAAAGTTGAAGGGCAAGGCGACATGGCCGCTCAGGCAACTGCCTCTCACACACGCAACTTCCTTGACTGTATCCGAAGCCGGCAGCAGTGCAATTGTGATATTGAGATAGGCCATCGCAGCACATCTTCTACCCTCATTGGAAACATTGCCTATAAGACGAAGTCATATCTCGAATGGGACGGTAAAAACGAACGATTTACTAATAGCCCAACGGCGAACAAGTACCTCACCTATGAGTATCGCGCGCCGTACAAGTTGCCGTCGTGACAACCCGCGCGTCGACTAAGGCATGTCTTGGATCGTGGCGGCGATTAAATGCTTTGAGCAAATCATCAACAAAAGCGGTAGAGTGCTGTCACGTCCTCGGTAACTGTCCCCG
>JACCTF010000524.1 GCA_013812565.1 Pyrinomonadaceae bacterium
GCGTATGGCTGCCGAAGCAGGCATTAATCTTCAAAGCTTGATGGGCAGCGGCCCCGGTGGTCGCATTGTCAAGCGCGACATCGAAGCGGCAATCAACCAGAGCGGACAGCAGCAACCAGAGGCGGCACCGGAGACCGCTGCTCCTGCATCGCCGTCACACCTGCGGGCCGTCGAAGCACCTGCGCAGCAACCCCTGTCGCAATCCTCCATCGCTGGCGCATCCCCGTATCGTGATGAACCGATGTCGGAGATGCGGCGTACCATCGCCCGGCGTCTAACTTCTTCCATCGGCCCGGTGCCCCACTTCTTTCTCACGACGGAGATTGAAATGGATCGCGCCGTTGAGCTGCGTCGCTCGATCAACGAACTTGATCCGGAACTGAAAGTCAGCATCAATGATCTTATTATCAAGGTCGTCGCGGTGGCGCTCATCGAGCACACACGAGTCAATGCCTCTTTCCAAGACAAAGCCCTACGCTACTACGAACGCGCCGACATAGGTGTTGCCGTGGCGATTGAAGACGGATTGATCACTCCGGTCGTGCGCTCTGCCGATCAAAAGTCAGTTGGTCAAATTAGTCGCGAAGTCCGCGATATGGCGGAACGTGCGCGTGCGCGCAAGTTGCGCCCCGATGAGTATACGAATGCGACCTTCTCAGTAAGCAATCTCGGCATGTTCGGCATCGATGAGTTCACTGCCGTGATTAATCCGCCGGAAGCCGCGATCTTAGCCGTTGGTGCGGTGCAGCCGAAGCCCGTGGTGCGGAGCACGGAGACGGTCGTGCGACAGATGATGCGCGTCACTTTGTCGTGCGATCACCGCGTTATTGACGGCGCGACGGGTGCGAAGTTTCTGCAAACTGTCAAGAAGACTTTGGAGAACCCGCTCTATCTGATGGTGTAGATTGGGTTCTTTTTTACAAGGAGATGA
This sequence comes from Pyrinomonadaceae bacterium, assembly GCA_013812565.1. Lineage (GTDB taxonomy): Bacteria > Acidobacteriota > Blastocatellia > Pyrinomonadales > Pyrinomonadaceae > JACCTF01. Next base: position 932 of record JACCTF010000524.1, read on the forward strand.
AAGTTCAGAGTACCGCTTCGTTTGGAGTACCGCATTTAGGTGGGTTGTGCGGCGTGGAAAAGAAGCTCAACTAAAAGTAGTTACTCCAAACGATTATCTTCCGATCTTTATCTTCAACTCGATAGCTCACGCCGTTTTAATCGCCCTAAATCCCTTGCCGCCTTTGCCGCTCTTGGAACTTTTGGCATTACTGCCGCCCTCTGCTTCCTTATCTTCAGCCTCCGCTAATCGACGCAATTCATACAGCTTCATCAAGGCTTCAACCGGCGACAACGAATCAAGGTCCGTGTCGAGCAACGCTGCGGTCAGGGGCGAAGCTTGCGTCGATGCAGAGCGTGCGGAGGGAGGGAGCTTGCGATTGGGTATCACTCCGCTTGCGGCTTCGCCGCCATGCAGTTCAGTTCGCGTCTCGTACTCGCGCAGAAGGTTTTCAGCACGACGCACGACCGGACGTGGCAGACCGGCGAGCCGTGCAGCATAAACGCCGTAGCTTCCGGCGGCACATCCGCGATTCACTTTGTAAAGAAAGACCAGGTCGTTTCCCTGCTCGGCAATCTCGACATAAAGATTGACGAGTCGCGGCAAGAGAGATTCGAGCGTTGTTAGTTCATGATAGTGCGTCGCAAAAAGCGTCTTTGACCCAAGCTGCGGATGGTTATGAATGTATTCAATCACGGCGCGGGCGACTGCCAGGCCATCATAAGTCGAAGTTCCGCGTCCGAGTTCATCAAGCAAGATCAAAGACTGCTTAGTTGCATGGTGCAGAATCTGCGCTGTCTCAATCATCTCTGTCATAAACGTTGACTCGCCGCTGCCGAGGCGGTCATAGAGGCCGGAACGGGTAAAGATACGATCACACAAACCGATGGTCGCTTCACGCGCGGGCACAAAGCTTCCGATCTGGGCCAGCAGTACGATCAACGCCGTCTGCCGCAAGAAAGTTGATTTGCCGCTCATGTTTGGGCCAGTGATTAAAGCGATCTCCGGCGCGCTCTTGCCTCCAAGCTCCGTATCGTTGGCGACGAAAGTTCCCTGCTCCATTGTTCGTTCGAATACCGGATGACGACCATCCTTAATGCGCAACTCGGTTGAGTCCGCAACCGTCGGTTGCACATACCCGTAGAGCGCCGCCGTCTCAGCGAACGATGCCACGACATCGAGATAAGCGACTGTGGAAGCCGCCGTTAATATCTCGTGGCGGCTTTTCCCGACCTCAGCACAGACGTGGCGAAAGAGGCTTGCCTCCAATTCACCGATGCGCTCCTGCGCGTTCATCACGAGCGTTTCATACTCTTTGAGTTCAAGCGTAACGAATCGCTCGGATTGCGCGAGCGTTTGCTTGCGCGTGTAATCGGCGGGAACCAGATGCAGGTTTGGGCGGGTCACCTCGATGAAGTATCCGAAGACTTTGTTAAAGCCCACACGCAAGCTTTTAATTCCTGTCCGAATACGCTCGCGCTGCTCCATCTCGGCTAAGAATTTTCTTCCGTCACGCAGCAACGTGCGCAAATTATCCAACTCCTCAGAGAAACCTTCGCGGATGATGCCGGTGGTTTCAGTGCGCCTCGGCAACTGCTCTGAGACGGCAGAGCGGATAAGGCGCGCCGCTGTCTCGCAAGCTGGCAGGGCCGCGAGCGCTGCTCCAAACAATTTTGCTTCTCGCTGAAGTAGGGCACGCACACGCGGAACCTGCGCGAGGCTCTGGCCCAGCGCAAGCATCTCTGAAGCGGAGGCGGTCACGGAGCGCGCGCGTGCGGAGAGGCGTTCAAGATCGTGCGTCTGATCCAGCGCGACGCACAGTTCAGCGCGCGCCGCTTCGTGCATCTGAAACCATGCGACATGGCCTTGTCGCCGCATGATCT
>JACCTF010000550.1 GCA_013812565.1 Pyrinomonadaceae bacterium
ATCAGAAACTGGGCACGGAAAAAAGCGGTGGAACGAAATTATGGTCCGTTTCCGGTCACGTTAAACGCCCGGGCGTTTATGAATTGCCAATGGGCTACGACGACATGGAGAAGTTCATCATGGAAGACTGCGGCGGGATTACAAACGGGCGAAAGTTGAAGGCCGTGATTCCCGGCGGATCAAGCGTCTACATTATGCCCGCCGAAGATATTCTCGGCAAACATGTCAAAATGGACTACGAGGGCTTGGTTGCCGCCGGTTCGATGGTCGGCTCCGGCGGATTCATCGTGATGGATGAATCCGTTGACATTTTTGAGTCGACAAAAAATCTCACAGAGTTTTACAAGCATGAGTCGTGCGGTTGGTGCACACCGTGTCGCGAAGGCACGGATTGGTTGGTCAAAGTCTTCAAACGCATCGCGCGCGGCGAAGGCCGCCCGGATGACGCGCAACTGCTCTTAGATTTATGCGACAACATCGAAGGTAAATCGTTCTGCCCGCTCGGCGATGCCGCGGCGTGGCCGATTCAATCCGCGATCAAAAAGTTTCCAGAGGATTTCAGGCGTCATCTTGCGCCGCTTGCACAGACAAGCGCGGGCGCGCGAACTGAAGAGCTCGTCACGGTCGCTTAATTAATTACCAATCTAATGATCTACAATTTCATAATTTGAGATTTAAATAAATGCCAGCAGAGATAGTTAAAGTCGTAATTAACGGCAACGAGTACGGGGTCGAAAAAGGTGCGCGGTTAATCGATGTATGCCGCGAAAAAGGCCACTCCGTTCCGTCCTTTTGCTACTACTCAGATCTCGCGTTGCAGGCGTCGTGTCGCACGTGTCTGGTGCGCGTCGAGAAGATGCCGAAGCTGCAAACTTCCTGCACGCTCACTTGTATAGACGGAATGGTTGTCACGACCGAGAGCGAAGAGATCGAGAAAGCTCGTCGTGGCATGCTGGAGTTTCTGCTCGCTAACCATCCTTTGGACTGCCCGGTGTGTGACCGCGGCGGTGAGTGTGAACTTCAGGAGATGATCTTCGACTGGGGAGGTCTTGAAGAGCGTTTCACCGAGCGGAAGAACTACGCCCCGGAGAAGTTTCTGTCCCCCATCGTCGCTAACGATCCGCAGCGATGCATTCTCTGCAAGCGCTGCACGAGAGTCTGCGACGAGTGGATGGGCGAAGACGCGATTGAAGCGGGCGGGCGCGGCGCGAACACTGTGATCGGCACCTTCGGCGGTTGGCTCAATTGTTCGCAGTGTGGCAACTGCATTGAAGTGTGTCCGACGGGAACGCTGCTCGATGCAACATATCGCCACCAGGCCCGCCCGTGGGAACTGCAACGGACAACCTCAACATGCACGTTCTGCTCGGATGGTTGCCAGATGTCCATCGGTTCGCGTGCCGGCGAAGTGATGCGGGTTGTCGCGCGTGACCGTTATGTTGACGGCATCAACGGCGAGTTTTTGTGCATCAAAGGCCGCTTTGCTCATCCATTTGTTAATCACGAAGACCGCCTACGCACGCCTTTAATCCGCTACCGAAAGGGCGGCAAGTTGGTTCCCGCGACGTGGGATCAAGCCATAGAATTTGCGGCGTCGAAACTTCGCGCCATCGGAGAGACCCATGGCGCGGGGGCAATCGGCGTAGCCGGCAGTCCGCGCATTACGAACGAAGCCAACTATGCGCTCTTGAAGTTTGCCCGGGAAGTGATCGGCACTGAGACTCTCGCGGCAACGGAAGCTTTTTCGCTCCAACCATTCTTTGACAATCTGAGCGCGCCGCTCGCAACTCATCGCGACATACGCTATGCAAAGACTATTCTGCTGATCGGCGGCGAGCCGGAAGAATTGCAGCCTTTGAGCGGCAAGCAGATCCGTCAAGCCGTGCGCAACGCCGGAGCGAAACTCGTTATTTTCAACAGCATTCCGATTCGCTTGAAAGAGCAAGCAACACAGTTCATCCACATCAGCCCGGGAGCGGAAGACGCGGCGGTGCTCGCGCTTGCCGATGGAGCGCAGGATGAATTCGTCGTGCGCAAGATGGGTATTGAGCAGTCGGCACTCGACGCCGTGCGCCGCACGATTAACGAAACCGAAGGCGATGTTGTTGTAATGTTTGGGGGCGAGCTAAGCGCAGCAGGACAAGCGGTGCTCGCGCAGTTACCGCACACGCTGGCCGGTGAAAAGCGTCGTTTCCTCTTGCACCCACTGCCGCTTTATAACAACAGCATTGGCGTCCACGACATCGGTTTGATGAATGGCGCACGGGGCGCAGCCGGGTTGCTTGATATGGCGGGCGACTCTTTGCGGGCGCTCTACATGGCTGGCAGTTTCCTTCCCGCACATCTACGCGGGCGCGAGGAAGCGTTGTCAAAACTCGACCTGCTTATTGTTCAAGAGCTTTTTGAACCCGACACGACAGCCTTTGCTGATGTAGTGCTTTCGGCGGCTTCCTTCGCGGAGACTGATGGAACGTTTACCAATAACGACGGCCTTGTGCAGCGCATTCGTCAATCGATCCCGCCAGTGCATCAATCGCGTCAGGATTGGATGATTACGGCGGCGCTGGCGCAAGCGCTTGGGGCAGATTTCGGTTTTCAGATGTCGGCGAGTGCCGTGTTCCGTGAGATTGCAGAAAAGGTTCCGGTGTATGAAGGCATCCGCTACCCGCTGCTTAAAGATGAATCAAAGCCGGTGCAAGCGAAACACAAACTCGTTGCGCAACGCGACTTGAAAGTCGAGATTGAAGGCTTAAAACTCGGGCTTGAAAGTTTGAGCGACAATGCAGAGAAGATCACGGGAACGCCGGAGGTTGGACACGAACTCTTTAAACCGGGAACCCTGACCGGCAAGGTTCCGCAGTTTCATTTATTGGCCGCCGGCAATCCGAAACCGGAGACGGTGCTGATTTCTCCGCTGTATCAAATCACGATTGACTCAGATCTGCGCCGCGAAGAAGCAGCGGTGGCAGGCGATTAAAATGAGATGAACTTCGACAACCCTCTTATTCATGCCGGCTTACAGTTCCTCGGTATCTTCATCGCCTTCAATGTAGTGTTGATGATTGTCGCCTACACGGTTTTGGCCGAGCGGCGTGTATTGGCGTTTATTCAAGGCCGCGTCGGTCCCAATCGCGTCGGATTCGGCGGATCGCTACAGCCCTTCGCTGATCTTCTAAAGTTTATTTTCAAAGAAGACATCATCCCCGATAAGTCAACGCGGTTTATCTATTTCATCGCGCCGATCATCGCCACCGCAGCGGCATTGATGACAATCATCGTCTATCCGTTTGGGCCGGTGATACACATCCCTTTCACTGACATATCTTTCCCGCTCGTAATCACGCGCTTCGATGTCGCATTGCTCTATGTGCTCGGCGTCACGTCCGTCGGCGTCTACGGCATTGCGCTCGCCGGTTGGTCTTCCAACAACAAGTATAGTTTGATGGGCGGTTTACGCTCGGCGGCGCAGTTGATCTCCTATGAGCTTTCGCTCGGACTATCGCTCGTCGGCGTGATTCTTCAGGCCGGCACGCTTGATCTCTATAGCATAGTTGAGCAGCAGGGAAAGTGGGGCGGCCTCGGTTGGTTTATTCTGCGCGGACAGTTCATCGGCTTTATCGTCTATTTGATTTCAGCGATTGCCGAGACAAACCGCGTTCCATTTGACTTGCCGGAAGCTGAGACGGAACTCGTCGCAGGGTTTCACACCGAGTACAGCGCAATGAAGTTTGCGCTCTTCTTCATGGCTGAGTACGTCAATATGTTCACGGTCTCAATGTTGGCAACGACGCTTTTCCTCGGTGGGTGGAATGGCCCCGGCGTTGCGCAGTTTCCCATACTCGGTCTTTTTTACTTCTTAGGAAAAGTTTTCTTCTTTCTATTTCTGTACATCTGGCTGCGCGGCACGCTTCCACGGTTTCGTTTCGATCAACTGATGAATTTCGGTTGGAAGTTTCTGTTGCCCCTTGCCATTTTGAATATCATTATTTCGGCGACGCTGGCATTGTTCAATATCATCTAGTGAAAGGGTCGAAGGCAGGCGTTTACCCAGGCTCGTGCGCGTACCGCTTCGGGTAATTGTAATCCTTTGCTTCGGATGGAAACACTTCTCCTCTACGCTCTCTTTGGTCTGTTTGCTGCGCTCGCTATTGGCTGCGCCATTGCGGTGGTCGTGCAGCGCAATCCTCTCTATAGTGCGATCTCACTGATCGGCGTCTTCATCGCGCTCGCGGCACACTACATAATGCTCGCCGCACCGTTTATCGCCGCCGTACAAATTATCGTTTACGCGGGCGCCATCATGGTGCTTGTCGTGTTTGTCATCATGTTGTTGAACGTCGAGGAAGCGGAACACCGTCCGGCGCGTTTGCGATTTCTTGTTCCAACAGCCATTTTGCTTGCTGCGGTACTGTTTGCCGAAGCCGCTTTTGTCATCTATTCAGTGGGTGACTCGCCTTACAGCTCACTTGATACTTCGGCTCCACCCGTGGGACTCACTTCATCCATCGGCATCTCACTGTTCACAGAATATCTATTACCTTTTGAGATAACTTCGATTCTCCTGTTGATGGCAATCGTCGGTGCGATCACATTGGCGCGCCAAGCCTCAATAAGTGAACTGCGCCGTGCCGCGGCGGTCACAATAACTGGGGATAATGCCGAAGCAGAGACTTCCGGATTTCAGTCTGCGAAGTCTAATGAGATTACTCCGGTTAGGACCGGCGCCATTAATTGAACACGGCTTGCTTTCTCAGCCGAGTAACAAGGCATGCCAAAAGAGAGAGGCAACATATGATTCCCTTAGCTTGGTACTTAGCGCTTTCCGCCGTTCTCTTTACAATTGGCGCGGCGGGCGTACTCATCAAGCGCAACGCCATTGCGATGTTCATGTGCATCGAGTTGATGCTCAATTCCGTCAACCTTACGTTCGTCGCCTTCTCCAGCTTTTTCCGCGATGTCTCCGGACAACTAATCGTTTTCATCGTTATGACGGTCGCGGCTGCTGAAGCCGCAGTCGGACTCGGCATCATCATCGCCATCTTCCGCAACCGCGAATCGCTCGACGTTGACGACGCCAGCATTCTGAAACTTTGAAAGGCAGCAACGAGTGACACCTGACAAGATAAAGACGGTTCCTCTTTTATCACTTGTCACTGTTTACTCGTCACCCCAAGATCATGCTTCGATACATTGTCTTTGCACCGCTCGTAGGTGCGGCGATCAACTGGTTGGTGGGTCGCCGTCTACGTAGTGAAGCTTTTATCGGCACGGTCGCTTGCACAACCATCGGCATCTCGACAGTGATCGCGTTTCTGCTCGCCTTCGGGACTAACGGGGCGCTCAGTGCTGAAGTGCCCGTTCTCGACCATCTCTGGACGTGGATGGAGGTGGGCCGCTTCCGCGCCGACTTCGGTTTCGCGATGGATCGACTGAGCGGCATTTACACGCTCTTTGTTACCTTCGTCGGTTTGTTGATCCACGTCTTCGCCACCGGCTACATGCATGGGGATACGGGGTTCTAC
>JACCTF010000555.1 GCA_013812565.1 Pyrinomonadaceae bacterium
AAAGAACCGGCTGGCGCAGAAGGAAGTGCAGACCGCGCCGGCCTCACGAATGTTAACCCGTGAACTTCCTAAATCTGGAGGAAAGCAAAGATGAATAAAGCAAGAAGTGTGATTGCTTCAATGCTGATGATTGCGCTGGCAAGCATCGGAATGACCACCCAAGCGCAGCGTCGGCAGACAAACCGCCTGAGCGACCGGCAGATGCAGGAACTTCATCGCCGCGTCGAAACCAGCGCTGACAATTTCCGCCGAAGCCTTGACGCGGCACTCGACCGAAGCCGCCTCGACGGCACCAATCGCGAAGATAACATCAACGACTTAGTCAGCGATTTCGAGAATCAAACGGATCAATTACGCGACCGCTTCAGCAGCCGTCAAGCAGTCACCGCCGACGTTGAAGCCGTGCTTGAGCGTGCGGGGCGCATCGGCGAGTTTATGCAGCGTAGCCGTTTGACCCAGCAGGCGCAGGGTGATTGGACGCTGCTGCAAGCGGACTTGAACGCCCTGGCACGTGCTTACGGAGTCAGGCCGCTACGCAATAATGCAGGCAACAACGGAGCTTATTCGCGTGACCCCGGGCCGAACTCAGCGCCGAACTCAGGTTCGGTTAATCAAGACCCGTTCGGGCGAGGAAGGCCGGAAGGTGTTGCCGGTGATGGTCGTTTGACGGGTACGTACCGCCTTGATGCGACCCGCAGCGACAACCCGCGTTATGCCGCTGAACGTGCGTCCCGCAGCGTGCCAAACAGCGAACGGCAGAATGTTTATACCTCCTTGATGGCCCGGCTTGATCCGCCTGATCAGCTTGCAATCCAACAACAGGACCGCAATGTGACAATCGCTTCATCGCGCGCCCCGCAGATCACTTTTGAAGCCGACGGACGTGAGCGCGTCGAGCAGACGAGTGATGGTCGTTCGGTGCGTGCGCGCGCCGTGCTTGCGGGCGAGCAGTTGACCGTCAGTTCAACGGGTGATCGCTACAGCGATTTCACTGTCACCTTTGAACCACTTGAGCAGGGTCGCTCTTTGCGTGTCACACGCCGCATTAGCGCCGAGCGGCTCGCCCAACCCGTGGTGATTCGAAGCATCTACTCTAAGACCGCGGATGTCGCGCGCTTAGACCTCTACGGCAGTGAACCGGCCGTTGCAAACAACAACGGCGGGCGAAATAACGAGACCCCGCGTACGACCACAGCCAATAACAGTGGGTTCATTGTGCCAAACAATACGACGCTCGTTGCCATTCTGGACAAAGATCTGTCAACCAAAGAATCGCGCGAAAATGATCGGTTTACGATGACCGTGCGTGAACCTTCGCAGTTTGAAGGAGCGGTCGTCGAGGGTTATATATCACGCGTCAATCCGTCGGGCCGCGTCAGCGGGCGTTCTGAGATGACGTTTAACTTCGAGCGCATACAGATGCGTGACGGGCGCACCTCGAAGTTTGCCGGTTTCATTGAAAGCGTGCGTACCGCCGGTGGTGAGACGGTGCGCGTGGACAATGAGGGCGGCGTTGAGGAGAACAAGAGTCAGACGGAACGCACCGTTCAGCGCGCGGCCATCGGGACTGCTATTGGCGCGATCATCGGCGCAATCGCCGGGGGCGGCAAAGGAGCAGCCATCGGTGCCGTGGTCGGTGCGGGCGCGGGTGCCGGGTCTGTTTATGTCCAGGGGAGCGGTGACCTGCAAATCGCCAGCGGCTCAGAGGTAACGATCCGCTCAAGCTCGCCACGGTAGACAGCCTTTGGGCAGAGGCTCACTCCTACGGGGGAGGTTACCAGAACCTCCCCCCACAATCTATTTACACCAAAATCGTATTATGGTGATTAGAGGTTGACGGCTCGAAACCGAGGAGAAGACTTAAAGCGAGGAGCAACATTATGGCCTCCGTGTTAGTGGTAGACGATGATGCCACAATCCGCGACATGCTTTATGAGTTGTTTGCTGATGAGCATCTCTGCCGTTCGGCGGCAACAGCCGAGCAGGCGATCAAGTTGTTGGACACAGAAAGCTATACGGTAGTGATAACAGATCTTTCAATGCCGGGATTGAGCGGGGTGGAACTGCTCGGGTACATGCGGCAACAACAACCCGATACGCCGGTCATTATTGTTTCCGGCGTTAACGATCAAACGCAGGCCGAACGGTTGATCGAAATGGGAGCGTTCGATTACCTGCCAAAACCTTTTCGGCTTGAATCGGTTGAACTAAGCGTTGCCCGCGCCATTGAGCATCACCGGCATTTGACCGAACAGCGCCAAGTGCAAGCTGCTGCTTCCGATTAGGGCGGTGCTCCGGCGAGCGGGTTGTGGACAGTTTCAGGCGCGTCGTTTGTCTGCCGTGCCTCTACGGCCTTTGACGCAGCAAGGCAGATGGCGAGAGCAAAATTAGGATCAGCGGCATTGCCTTCTAAATTTTCAGCACTAACGAAAGAGGCTTTCCAATCGCCGCTTCCCTGAGGGGCATAAGACAGTTGAAATCTCCACTTGTCTTGTATCATCCTTTCCACAACCGACCACACATCAGTCATATCAGTGGAGTAGGATGGTAGCTTCTTGAAATCCTTTCCGCTGCCATCGGGCCGTTCCTGAACCAGGTAGTAGTCTTCGGGTATCAAGTACCCATCACCCCGCTTCACAAACTGTGTGGGTAGGCCAAAGATACTCTCAGCAATTCGCGCATCAACTTCTCTTTCCTTGTCGGGATTCACGGTGATCGAGTTCCTTTGCATTGTAAATGGCTTTGGAGGATTGCTGAAGGGCGTGGATTAGCGGGCGCGCCGCCAGCGCACGCCAAAAGTGGCAAACAATTTACCATATCGCCCAGGCTTATTGAACGGCTGCTTTTCAGGGAACTTTGATGTCTACTCGCGCAGAAGTGACAACTTCACCCCATGCGCACCGCCCGCTTGGAAACTCCGCGTCAACAGTGACAAGACGGAAGGGCCCGGAGATGAATGCCGATGCTTCGGAAGCTGAGCGTTTCTGAGCGTTCTGGCTTTATCTTCTGCCGGAAGCAGCAAAGAATGCCTCATTCACATCAACCTTTCTTGTCACTTGTCACTGTTTACCTATCACCTCTGGGTAATGACGGGTTTGTGCGCGGAAGTCTGTTGAGCGAATTATCCTGGATCTCACATCGGGTTCTCGCTTCGGCGCAGCGCTTCATCGGTTTGTTCGCGCGCCTGCTGTTCAAGTCGCGCCGCTTCGAGCCCGAGCGGAACTTGATCGCGCCCCGCGTCGAGACGCCGCAGGGCAACCTCCACCTCTGCTTCGCTGGCGCTGCGGCTCGCGGCTCGTTCGATCATGCGCAGGCGAGCTTCCACTTCGGCTTGTCGCGCGCTCGCTTCGCGTTCGATGCGTTCGAGCCTCGTGCGGTCGGCCTGCAAGTCCTGTTGTAAAGTTGTGGCTTCTGTCGTTTTGAACTTAGTTGCTTCTTTCAGACGCCGATCCACCAGCACCGCTTCTCGTTTGGCGTGCGCGGCAACGTGAGTCGCCGTTAGACGTGCGGCCAAAGTCTCGCGGTATGCATCAGCCAGCAGGGCGTGTTGCTGCTCAATCTGTTTAAGTGCGCGCCGCTCAGCCGCAGTCATCTCGGCTGTGAACCACGGAAGCTCATCAACCGTCACCCCATCCGTTGCTAATCTATTGCGCAGCTTCCGCCCCCAACTCCGGCGGTAGAGCAAAAGAAGTAGCGCGGCGATCAAACCTGCGATTGAACCGAAGACCAGAAAAGTCATCGCCCACAGTATAAAGACAGCGGGATTCTCTGTAGTCGTGAAGTAGCGCAGCAAGAAGAAGAAAGGAACGGGCAACGCGATGAGAAAGAAGATCAACCAGTTGGCCCACCGGAGAAAGCCTGCGGTCAGCCGATCACCGCTCGTGACTTTGCTGCTTTTACTTACCTCGCTCTTCTTGTCTCACCCACCGCTTTTCAGGAACAAACATCCTGGTTTGTTCGTGTTAACATGCCGGCAAAAAGACGCCCCGGTGTGTAACGCTGTAGCTTCCGCTTCCAGATTGCTTCTGCTTCAGAGCGTCTATGGTTATATAATGCGCAATCCTAACCGCGAGCTGTGAGGAACGTCAAAAGATTTGATGCAAGCAGCAACAAGACATATCACCATCGCACTGCTGGCCGCGCTGTTCTGCGCCGGTACGATCAACGTTCATGCCCAGAGCCAAATTCCACAACCGAGAGACAATCTTTCGCCGCAGAGCGACACCCGTGATGCTGTCAGAGGCGTGACCATCCCGATCACCATCCGCGGGCGGCGGGGAAGCGAAGTGCCGCCCAATCTCATTGTGCTCGAAAACGATGAGGTGCAGCAGATTCTCTCGATTCGCAACACGAGCCGCGCGCCGCTCTCAATCGCTGTGCTTATCCAGGACGATGTAGTCTCCTCAATCGCCAACGAGATCAAGGCCCTCGCTTCATTCATACGCCGCTTACCGGAAGGCTCGCGCGTGCTGGTCGGCTATCTCAGGGCTGGGTCGCTGCAAATCAGACAGGGCTTTACAACGAATCTCCCGAGTGCCGCTAATGCTCTGCGCATCCCGGTAGGATCGCCCGCTATGGCTCCTTACAATCCATACGTACAGATCAGGGAAGCATTGGCGCGCTTCGAATCGCTGCCGACGGGTAGACGCGCGGTGCTCGTTGTCTCCGATGGTTTGGATGTCTCGCGCGGCGTTGACAGCTCGTCGCCGACGCAGAGCCTCGACCTTCAGCGCGCCATCAACGAAGCGCAACGTCGCAGCGTCGCAATCTATTCCTTCTACGCCCCGACGGTCGGGGGAACAGCGGGCGGCAACCAATTCTTAGTCAGCAATGCTCAAGGCTCGCTCAACCGTCTCTCTGATGACACGGGCGGGCGCGCTTTCTTCCAAGGAACGGGCGCGCCGGTTAGCTTTGATCCCTTCCTGCGCGATCTCACCGGTTCACTCAACAAGCAGTATGCGCTGACGTATCTCTCGACTCATCCCGATAAAGGTTATCGCCGCATCAAGTTGCTCTTTGATCAAACCGATACCGAGATCGACTACCCGTCCGGCTATGTACGCTAATAGTCAGTCAAGATGAAGATGGTGAGTCCAGAGTTCAACCATAAGGATTGCTCTCGCGGGGAGGGCAAGCCGAAGCTTGAACTCTAAACCTCAACACCACCCTTTATCAATTTATCACCGGGATAAGATATGGCAGCGAGCATCAAAGAGTTGTTCGATCTGACGAATCGTGTGGCGATTGTCACCGGCGGCTCGCGCGGGCTTGGGCAGGAGATGGCCGAAGGGTTGGCGGAGGCCGGTGCGGCATTGATGCTCTGCGCGCGTCGCGAACAATGGTTAACGCCCGCGCTCGATGCAATGCGCCGCGCAGGTTTCAGAGCGGAGGGCATGCTCTGCGATGTCGCCAATCCGGAAGATGTGCAAGCGACCGTTGATAAGACGATGGCGACGTATGGCCGTGTCGATATTCTCATCAACAACGCAGGCATCTCGTGGGGCGCGCGTCCCGAAGAGATGGCGCTTGAACACTGGCGGAAGGTGCTGGAGACAAACTTGACCGGCGCGTTTCTCTTTGCCCAGGCTACGGGGCGCGAGATGTTGAAACGCGAAACCGGATGCATCATCAACGTCTCATCCGTCGCCGGACTCCGCGCATCCGTGCCCGGCCCACACTACGCGGGTTACGCAGCAAGCAAAGCCGGATTGATGGGACTCACCCGCGAACTCGCCGCAACGTGGGGACCCAGAGGCATTCGCGTCAACGCTATTGCCCCCGGCTTTTTCCACTCCCGCCTCGCCGATCCGGTGATCGAGCAGATCGAACCACTGATTCGCATGCGCAACCCGATCCCGCGCGTCGGAGCCGTTGGCGAGTTAAAGGGCGTTGCGGTGTTTCTCGCCTCCGACGCTTCAAACTACATCACGGGACAGACCATCATCGTCGATGGAGGCGGAACGGTTGTTTGATGAAAAAGAGTTCAAGGTTCAAAGTTCAAGGTTCAAAGCCGGAAGCGCTGCGTTGATAAGTTATAGACATCGTTCACCAAACTGAATCTTTTGGCTTTGAACCTTGAACTTTCGGAGTAAGCGAGGGAACTTATGATGAGTGAAATCAAGTCGCCGTATGCTGCCAAGCCGTGGCTGGGGCATTACGACTACTGGGTGCCGACCAGTATGAACTATCCGCGTCGTCCGTTGCATGAGATTCTGCGGATCACTGCGAACAATCTGCCCGGTGCGAAGGCGACGGCGTTCCTCAACACTCATCTCACGTACAGCGAAGTCAAAGAGCAATCGGAAGTGTTCGCCACGGCTCTTGCCAGACAAGGCATCGTCAAAGGAGACCGTATCGGCATCATGCTGCCGAACTGCCCGCAGTACCTCATCGCGGTGTTCGCCGTCTTGCGCCTCGGCGCGATTGTCGTAAACGTCAATCCGCTCTACACGCCGCGCGAGGTTTTAATTGTCGCCAAAGATTCAGGCATGCGCGTACTGTTGACGCTCGATGCGCTCGCGCCCGTCGCCATCGCCATACGCGATCAGACTTCCATCGAAACGCTCATCATCACAGCGCTCGGCGACTACTCCGGCTCGCGTGTACACGCTCATTCCGTAGAGAACACAGTACGTTGGGCAGACCTGCTGGCAAAGGTCGAGTCCGAAGGTGGAGTGGATTTGCCGAGCGTCGACATCGATCCTGAAAAAGACGTGGCGGTTCTTCAGTACACCGGCGGGACGACGGGCGTGCCGAAAGGCGCGATGCTGACGCACTACAATATCTTCGCCAATGTTGTGCAATGCGAAGCCTTTTTGGATCGCTACATTCGACGCGGCGAGGATGCGCATCTTCACGTGATTCCGTACTTTCACATCTACGGTTTGACGGTCGGCCTCTTCTTCGCCACGTGGCTCGGTGTGCAGCAGGTGATGATCCCGAAGTACGACGTGGACGCAGTGCTGGTGGCGATTCATCACTACCAGCCCGCGTACTTCCCGGCCGTGCCCACGATCTACATCTCGCTGCTCAATCACCCGAAAGCCCGCGAGTACGGCATCGGCAAAGTACGCATTTTCAACAGCGGTTCCGCACCGCTGCCCGTCGAGGTGATCGACCAGTTCGAGCGGATGACCGGCGGCACGCTCAACGAAGGCTACGGTTTATCAGAGGCTTCGCCCGTGACGCACTCGACGCCGCTGCTCGCACGCCGCAAACCGGGCAGCATCGGTCTGCCGTTCCCCGACACAGAAATCAAAATCGTCGATTTAGAAACCGGGATGCGCGAGGTCGCCGTAGGCAGCGAGGGCGAACTCTGTATCGCCGGGCCGCAGGTGATGAAGGGTTACTGGAACCGTCCTGACGAAACGGCCATCGCGCTGCG
>JACCTF010000558.1 GCA_013812565.1 Pyrinomonadaceae bacterium
TCAACTGATGTAGTATATTGCGCGGCTGTAAGCGCTCACTTCTGCTTTCAACAGACAAGCCGGAAGGCGCGCCTTACAGCCGTTTTGTTTGTCGTTACTCTTTGGCACACAGAATCTTTCGATGGCAAACTTCGCCGGTGGCACCACACGCGATCAACTGCTCGAACGTCCGCTGCCGCACAGCGCTGAAAGCGAACGAGCCATTCTCGGCGCAATCCTCCTCGATAACGGCCTTGTCAACCAAGCCATCGAACTGCTCAGGCCGGAAGACTTCTACATCCGCGCGCACTACCACGTGTTCCGCTCGATGCTCGCATTGAGCGAGCGCGGTTCAGAGATCAACCCGATTCTGCTCGGCGAAGAACTTCGTCGTGAAGGCACGCTCGACTCGGTCGGCGGTCTGGCTTTCGTCTCCAACCTGACATACGGTTTACCGCATTTCACAAATATCGCGCATTACGCGAAGTTGGTGCGAGATAAATCCATGTTGCGTCAGCTCGTCAAAGCTTCCAACAAGATTACGAGCGAAGCGCTGGAGGAGGAGGACGAACCCGAAGTCATCCTCGATCACGCCGAGCAAATGATCTTCGCGCTGGCCGAAGAACGCATGCGCCAGGGCTTTGCGCACATCAAGCCGATCGCCGATCAGTTGTTAGAAAAGGTCCAGGAGATGGCCGGACGCTCGGCGATGCTGACCGGCCTGACCACCGGTTTTAGAGACCTCGACCAGATGACCTCCGGTTTGCAGCCCTCCGAGTTGATCATCATTGCGGCTAGGCCTTCGATGGGAAAAACCTCGCTTTGTTTGAACATAGCCGAGAACGCAGCGCTGAAAGCGCAAGCTGTGGTCGGCGTCTTTTCGCTGGAGATGTCGAAGGAGTCGCTCGTGATGCGCATGCTGTGTTCGGAAGGCCGGATCGACGCGCACCGTTTTCGCAGCGGCTTTCTTTCAAAACAAGAGTGGGCGCAACTGGCGAAAGCGCTCGGCACGCTTGCAGAGGCGAAGATCTTTATCGACGATACGCCGGGCATCTCCATTCTGGAGATGCGCGCCAAAGCCCGGCGTCTTGCCGCCGAGCAGAAGCGGCTCGATCTGATCATCGTTGATTACCTGCAACTGATGTCCGGCTCGTCCCGGCGTGTTGAGTCCAGGCAGCAGGAGGTGTCGCAGATTTCGCGTGAACTAAAAGGGCTTGCTAAAGAATTAAACGTGCCGGTGGTCGCGCTCTCGCAGTTGTCGCGCGCCCCTGAATCGCGCTCAGACCACAAGCCTCAACTAAGTGACTTAAGAGAAAGCGGTTGCTTAGCTGGCGACAGCCTTGTAACGATGGCCGACACGGGAGCAGAGGTGCCGATTCGAGAGCTAGTCGGTCACTCAGGATTTGCTGTGTGGGCTTTGAACGAAGAGACCTTGAAGATTGAGCGCGCCATCGTGAGCCGCGCTTTCGCAACTGGGGTCAAGCCAACCTATCAATTGACCACGAAGCTTGGACGCTCAATCAAGGCCACAGGAAATCACAAGTTTCGTACCCTCGATGGCTGGAAGCGATTGGATGAATTAGAGACCGGCGAACGTTTGGCTCTGCCGCGCCTTATCCCAAGCCCCAACGCTGTTTGGGCAAAGTACGTCCTGCCTGCTATGGAGCGAGACAAGATTACAGCCCGCCAGATGATGGCCGGCATCAGAACTGCTTATTGCGGCACGAGCATCTATAAACAAAACATTAGTCGTGGACGCGCCGCACGTATCGCGCAGGCCGTTTTCTCGGATGAGGTGGATTGCTTAGCGCATAGCGATGTGTACTGGGATGAGATTGCTGCTATCGAACCGGATGGCAATGCTGAGGTCTTTGATCTGACGGTGGAGAAACATCATAACTTCGTTGTTAACAGCATTTACAGCCACAATAGCATTGAACAGGACGCCGACGTCGTAGCCTTCATCTACCGCGAGGAACAGTACAACCGCACGGAAGAGAATGCCGGACATGCTGACATCCTCGTCGCCAAGCAACGCAACGGGCCGACGGGCACTGTGCGATTAGCTTTTCTCAAAGAGTTCACCAGGTTCGAAGATGCGTACTTCGAGTAGACGCTAGCCGCTCCCTCCTCACATTCGCTTATTCAAAGTTTGTTCTGTTTTGCCTCAGACGGAAGTGGAGTTTGCAAACGTGAGTTCGCCGCATCGAGCAGGGACATCAACTCTGCCCTCGGTCGAGATGGAGCAGTGTCTGTCCTTCGCGTTGATACGTCGAACCCACGTTCGTTCGCGTTCGCCATCTATTCGACGCGCTTAGCTGTTTCTGTGGCGCAGCCGGTTCCAATCAAGTTGTCGTTAGCGTCGAAGATTTCACCGCTAGCGGTGGTGGTGAATTCATCACCCCCTCGACTGAGGGTGGTCCTTCGTGTGACCCTCTGT
>JACCTF010000575.1 GCA_013812565.1 Pyrinomonadaceae bacterium
TGTATCGGTGTCGCCGTTTGAGCAAAGACTACGAGTATCTAACCTCAACGAGTGAGACGATGATCCAAGTCGTGATGATCAACTTGATGCTGCGCCGCTTGGCTCGCTGACTTTTTCAACACGCTCTTAGGCATTTGCTGACCACCCGGCGTAACTAGCTCTCTCGTGGTGTTGATTAGGTAGCCACCATTCGGGTTGGCTGTGCGCACCGCTGTTCTTCCGCCTTCGAGGAAGTGCAAATAACCTCCAGCGTCATCAGTCATTGGGCTGCGAACACTCAAACCGCGTGTCGGGAAAGCTATGCCATACACAGGGCGGTCATTGACGTAGGCTTCTAACACAGAGGGAGCATTGCCGGTGTGACGTGTCGCATCAGAAGCGTTGCGGACGATGCGGGCATCTTGTAGCGGCATAAAGAAGTGAGTTTCGCCCGCGCGTCCAAGCGTTGCTTCCGCTCGGTCTATATACGGTAATGCGCGCTCGCCGAAAAAGTAAACACCTGTCTGCTCATTCTGTGGTCGCGGCAAGTTCAAGCCCTGTGTTCGGCTCGGTATCGCGCCGCCCCCCGCGATCAACCCTGCGCCGAGTGTCGCTGCTGTTTGCAGCACCTCGCCGCGTGTTCCTCGGAAGTATTCACTCTGCAACTCTAAGGTCGGTAGCCGGGGGGCGTGCCCTTCGATCTGCACCTCTCGCCCATCCTCGGTGCGTGTCTTCAGCCCGGGTTGCATCGACAACATCTGCAACGTCGAGTTGAACAGCCCGATCCCGACGTTGGCTTGTATCCGGTAGAAGTCTCCTATCTGCTGCTCAGCTTCCCTTCGCCCTGCTGCGATCCGCTCCGCATCCGTCATCCGCGCCGCGCTCGTCGTTGTCCGCACTGCCTCGCTATCCTCTAACATCCGCCGTAGATCTGCCACCATCCCAGGCTGCCACTCCGCGCGCAACTCCAGTGGTATGCTGCCGCGCTCCTGCGCCGCGCGGAACTCCTCCGCCGTCCACGCACGCTTCGTCCCATCCGCCTCATATGTGTACAAGCCCTCGGCCGCCGCCGCTCGCCACCGCTCGACGAACCCCTCCTGCTCCTCCGCACTCAGCCGCCCCTGCTGCCCGACCCCCGCCACCGTCATCTGCAACTGCCGCAGCGCCGCCGTCTGCGGCGTGTCTCCAGCGCCAACCACCACCCTCACCGTTCCGCCTGCAAAGCGCCTGAGCGTCTCCTCTGACAATGGCGGCAGCGGCGGCTCACCATGCGCGGCGATGAAGGTGTTCATGTTTACGACGTTGGCAACGCCTCGGTTGGCAACGCCTTGATTGGCAGCCCCGTCGGTGGCGACTCCACCTTGGCCCGTCAACTGCGCTCTGAGGTGTGCCGCATGGTCGATGCCGCTGCGCGCTGCGATGTTCTCGCTCGCACCCCCCGCCGCTATCCCATGTCGTGGAGCTTCCACGTCCACATCTGCCACTTCAACCCGCGGCGGTCCTGTCAGATCAACTGGGGGTGGGGGCAACCGCAACGCGGAGACATTCACCTCTCTCGGTATGGATCGTGCCAGCCGTGCGATGGCGTGCTCCTCGATCACCCTGGCTGCGTCTGCCCCATACACTGTGGTGCCATCACTCGTTGTCACCCCGACGTGCGGGTTGCGGCGCAGTGTCGCCTCCGCCTGTGCCGTGTTGTTATTGACAAGCGCGGCTTGCACGGCTCGCCCGTCGGCTTGTGCCTGCCAGGTCTGCTCCACTCGCCCGCCATAGTGTGCTTCCGCGGTGCGCACTTCGCCGCCGCCCATGTACGGCCCCTCCGCACCCGGAAACATTCCCGGCGCAGCACTGGCCGGGCCGAAGCCGGTGCCCTGGGTCTGCGTGTAGGCACCGCCCTTGACTGCCTTGGCTGAAGTGCGCACGCGCCTCGTCAGCCATGCGGCGGCCCAACGCCTGCATCTCTTCCGCTTGACGACGTGCTGCTTCCTGCTGCTTCGTCGCTTCCGGTGAGATGGGCGGCAGCGTGGCGGTTGGTTGGGTTTTTAGCAGAGCAGCATGGTTTGTTGCAGCCGCGGGGGTGGACATCGCGGCTGTGTCAGCCAGCACTGCGGGTAGCAGCGGCGGGGCTGGGACGCTGGGTGGGAGCGGTGTGGGAGCGGCGACCACGGGCGGCGTGGCGAGGGCTGTCGCTGGAGCAGACACGGCAGTTGATATTTGCTGCACAGAAGCAATCTGCGCGACTACTTATCGCAACTGCTGCTCGGTCGCTGCCGTAGTAGTGCTGCTGGCGTTGGCTGGTGCGGCGAAGTTATCTTTCCGCGGCCTGCCTTGATCCATCTGCCTGTTGCTAACCTGGCCGGTATGCGTGCGCTGCCACTCTGCGCCATCTAAGGCAATGTCCCTCACTGCTTTACCTCTCCTTCCGGCAAGTTCTGCGAACGAAATACTTCTGTACTTAAATACTGTCAGTATAGTTATCGGCAGTTCGCAGAAAATGTTTCCTGTTTGAGAGGAATATTTTTATTTTGTTTTCGCCTGCTATGAAAATAAGAGCTAAGTTGTTGATTCCATTAGAGCGGGTTTATTTTCTCCCGTGGCGGGTGAAGCCCCGCTTCATGAAAACTAACGCTCAATCATCGGGCGTACAACGCGGTAAGGTCTGTGGCTTGGGGTTATCTATGCAGTGGCCTGAGGCTCGCCGATAGCTCGCAATCGCTCTATCACCTGCTCAATCAGCCAGTTGGGCGTTGATGCACCGGCCGTGACGCCGACGCGCCGGACGCCTTTTAGATCATCCGGGTTGATCTCCGGCGGGGTTTCGATCAAGAAGCTTTTGGCACATTGCTCTTTGCAAACGGAAAGCAGTTTGATGCTGTTGGAGGAGTGCTTGCCGCCGATAACATAGAAGGCGTCGACCTGTCCGGCGAGGGCTTGCGCGGCTTGCTGTCGGTCGCGCGTCGCCGAACAGATTGTGTTGATGACCTCCGGCTCAGCGTCGGCTTTGGCGCGCACGGCTTCGGCGGCTTCAAGGAAAGTGCTAAGTTTGATTGTAGTTTGTGAAACGACAAGCGGCGCATGAAGCGGGGGCAGGTGGGCGACTTCGCTGGCGTCGCGCACCACGTAGGCTCTCCCGGGTGCATAGCCGACGACGCCGATCATCTCCGGGTGGTCCGGGTTGCCGATGACCACGACATCCCGATCTTTCTTCGCGGCACGATCAGCCAAACGCTGGACCTTTGTGACAAAGGGACAGGTCGCGTCAATGACGCGCGTGGCACGATCTTCAAGCTCACGCTGAACCTGCGGAGTAACGCCGTGGGCGCGAATCACGGCAGTGATTTCATTACCCGCTTCCGCAGGCGATTCCATCGCCGTGACGCCTTCGGCTTCAAGTCGCTCGATCTCCTGGGTGTTGTGGATCAGCGGTCCGAGCGTGCGAACAGTTTCGCCTTCCTTAAGCGCATCCTCCACCATCTCAACCGCTCGCTCGACGCCGAAACAGAACCCGTATTCTCCAGCTAAGATAACTTCCATGATCTTTCTTACCTCGTAAATGTATGAAAACTTGAAACGGCGATCTCGTTCCTTAATTCTAAATTACTCGCTTCCACTCGACTCACTCACCCATCGAAACATTTCGGATACTAACATAGCCCCGCGCCGCACTCGTAACGGGAACCACTGCAAGCAAAGGCTCGAAAGACCGACCAAAGAACTCCTACACACTGCCCTCTGC
>JACCTF010000604.1 GCA_013812565.1 Pyrinomonadaceae bacterium
TCGGCGACGTGCGCAGGGGTTCAATCAAGCGCGTCGCCTCAGGCGTCGGTGAAGGATCGATTGCCATCTCTTTCGTTCACCAGTACCTCAGTAAGGTGGTGTAATCAGAGTGATGAGTAGGAAAGCGGTATCTTCGGTAAGGATGGTGTAGTGATGCAGAACATTGGTGAGCAGGATAGTGGCGTTAAAAGCGAAAAGCTTGAGACGAGTGGTCTTGTCGAAAGCGGCAATGCACAAGCGTCTGACACTCAACTGTACGAGCGAGTTCAGGCGCTGCGTGGCGTTCGTGTTTTTGCAGACCTTCCGGAAGATCAACTCAGGTGGTTTGCGGAGAACGCCGAGGAGAGACGTTTAGAGGCGGGCGACATCCTGTTTAGCAAAGGCGATCCACCTGAGTGGATGGTCGTCTACCTTGAAGGCGAAGTTCACGCGCGTCGAGACGAAAGCACCCTGGAGGGTTTTGTATATATGGCGCGAGCGGGCGACCCGGCGACGGAAGTCACAGGGATGCTGCCGTTCTCACGAATGACGGAGTTTGGCGCCACGGGCCGCGCCATCACACGAACGCGCCTCTTGGCTTTTCCCGTTCGCTTGTTTCCCGAAATGTTGCAACGGATGCCGGTGCTTGCCGAACGGCTCGTCGGACTGATGAGCGACCGCGTACGCGAGGTAACGAAAGCCGATCAGCAGCGCGACAAGTTGATCGCGCTCGGTAAACTCTCCGCCGGACTCGCACATGAATTGAACAATCCGGCCGCTGCGGCAGGGCGCGCCGCCGACGAATTGTTAGAGACGCTTGAAGAGTTGCGCGCCGCAGACTTGCGCCTCTGCCGTCACAATCTTACGCCCGAGCAACGCGCCTTCATCGCTGAGTTTGAACATGAAGCCATTGCGCGCCACGCCACGGCACCCTCCATCAGCGCGCTTGCCCAAAGCGACCACGAAGACGAACTCATCACGTGGCTTGACGAGCAAGGCATCGAAGATGGCTGGAAGATGGCTCCCACTTTGGTCGAAGCAGGCGTTGATGGCAAAGGTTTGGAGCGAGCTTTGAAGCAGACAGGAAGCGAGGCACTTGCCGATGTGCTCACGCGCTTTGCCGCGCAGCTCTCGACCGCAAAGCTTGTCTCTGACATCAAGACAAGTACGGGACGCATCGCGGAACTCGTCGGCGCGATCAAAGAGTATACGTACATGGATCAATCGCCGGTTCAGGAAGTGGATGTGCATAAAGGACTGGATAACACGCTGCTGATCTTGAAGTACAAGCTGAAGAATAAGGGCATCAACGTCGTGCGCGAATATGCCGAGAACTTAC
Organism: Pyrinomonadaceae bacterium; assembly: GCA_013812565.1. GTDB lineage: Bacteria > Acidobacteriota > Blastocatellia > Pyrinomonadales > Pyrinomonadaceae > JACCTF01. The sequence continues at coordinate 1,319 of JACCTF010000604.1, forward strand.
CGCGCATCACGGCCTACGGCAGCGAACTCAATCAAGTGTGGACCAACTTGATCGACAACGCGGTTGACGCGATGACTAAAGGCGGTGAACTCAAAATACACACGAAGCGTGAGCCGACCGATCTGCTCGTCGAGATCAGGGATAATGGGGCGGGCATTCCCCCGGAAGTGCAGACGCGAATCTTTGAGCCGTTCTACACCACAAAGCCTGTGGGCGAAGGAACCGGACTTGGACTCGACGCCGTGCTGCGTATTGTTCGCAAGCATCACGGCAACATCCGCGTCGAATCGCGCCCGGGTGATACATGCTTCCAAGTCCGTCTACCGTTCACTCAAGGGTGACAAGTGGCAAGTAAACAGTGACAAGATAAAAATCTGTTCTTACTTGTCACCCTGCAAACTGGAAGGAGCACATCAGATATGAAGAGCACATGCGCACACCTCGACACGATCCGCGATGTCACGCCGAGTGCTGACGGGTGTGAAGATTGTTTGAACACGGGCGACTCTTGGATGCACCTGCGCTTGTGCCTTCAATGCGGTCATGTCGGCTGCTGCGATTCATCGAAGAACAAACACGCGACGAAGCACTTCCATGCGACGCAGCACCCCGTGATTCAATCTTTCGAGCCGGGAGAAGATTGGGGCTGGTGCTACGTTGATCAGGTTGAACTTTATCCTCAATAGAATAGTGATGAGTGACAAGTAGGAAGAAGAACGTGTTTGCTCATTCTCTTAGCTCGACCTTATCTATTCTCCATCAGAAAGCCGATAGAGAGCTTTGACAATGTAGCCGCGAGAACCAGCGGCTGAAGGGATTAACTCATTATTCCGCGTTCATCGTCTTCATCTTCACGCTTCGTCGATCATCTTAGCGACGCGATTCGCCGACCTTGTCGCCGCCTCCATACCCCAATTGAGATTGTCGGCATAAGCTCCGACGAAGTGAATCCGCCCGTGAGGTTCGATAACGTTGGGCCAGATTCTGGTTAACCAGTTGGGCGGGTAGTGAACCGTCTCGCAGGCTCTGGCCCACGGATCGTTCGCCCAGTTCACCACTAAGGCTTGCTCGATGTTCTCTGACTTCCCTGGATACATTTTGCGGAAAGCGGCAAGCGCTTCCTCCGATGTTGTCCGCGCGCTGGCGTTGCCGATCAGCAGCCCGCGCGGCGTCTCAACATCTTCCGCCATCCGCCACACGTCGATCAAACTCTCGTCACCATGCTCGATATTCGGACTGACTTTGTCCTTCTCCCAAAACGGAGTGCGCGATTGAAAAACGACTCGCGTCATCATGTAGTAAGGCATGTTGTGGACAACGAAGGCTTTGGCTTCAGGCCACGCGGGAGCGATTGGCACCTTGCGCAGCATCAAGAGCGACATGCCGCTGACCAAATAATCTGCGTCGATCTTTTTATCGCGGCCCCTCTCGCGGTACTCGACTTTCACGCCCGTCTTGCCATGTGCAATGTTTGTTACGGGGCAACCTAGACGGACGCGTTCAGTCAATTTCGCGGCGAACGTATCTGTCATGATTTGATTGCCGCCTTTGAGACGGAACACTTTGGGCGGCCAGAGAGGAACGCCGCGCAGCTTCAGGATGGCCGCGTGCCATATGACATGCAGCGCCGAAGACTTTGAATCTCCGATGAAATCGATGGCCGCAGCCGACGCTTGATCTTTCTTCAGAAGATCAATAAGGGGCATCTGGTCCAGATGATTCAGTCGAGCATTAAAGGGGCGGTACTCGTTCTCGAAGCTTTGAATATACGGTGTGAAGTAGAGCGCCGGAAGACTCCACCAGGGATTATGAGCGAGGTAATTGATCTCTCGCTGGTTGAACCCGAACTCGCTCAAGATTTTTCGATCCGCGAGCATCTCTTCCGTGTACGGTTTGCCCTGCACCCACCGGATTATGTTGTCGCGCCGCGGGTAGGGAAGCGCGGTCAGATTAAACTCTTTTGTGTAGTTCCAATAAAAATCATATCCGGGCTTTGTAAAATGCTCTGCGCCCGCATCGGCATAAAGTCCGTCGGCGAGCGGATCATAAATCGTGCGGACGTGCCCTCCCGCTCTCTGTGAAGCTTCCAGCACGACAACTTCGTGGCCGCGCTTCATCAGTTCGTAAGCGCAGCAGAGTCCCCCGATCCCTCCGCCGGCCACGATGATTTTCTTCGGAGAGCTTGCTCGCACCGACTTCTCTCGGTTCGCGGCCAGCACATCAACCGAAGAAGCAGCAAGCGCGGTCGCAGCCGAAAACACGCTCTGCTTCAAAAACTCTCGGCGACCAATGTTGTGTTTCATGGTTCTCCTTGTTTGACTCTGTGCTGTCTACTCAGAAGTGACGGGAGTATTGCTTTTTATCGTCAAGCGGATTATTGACAGCAAGACGCGGCTAGTCAACACGGATGATGTGACACCCAACTTCGCACCGGAACAACAATTCAACTTCGCACTTCGCTATGCGTGTTGAACCGCCTGCGTGAGTCGCGCCAGAGAATCTTTGGCATCACCGTAGAGCATCCCCGTTACCGACTTGTAAAACAGCGGGTTCTCAATACCAGCGAACCCTTTCCCCTTGCCACGCTTTAACACGATCACCGAGCGCGCACGGTCTACTTCCAG
>JACCTF010000657.1 GCA_013812565.1 Pyrinomonadaceae bacterium
AGTGACGAGATGGGAACAAGTTTTAGCTTGTCACTCGTCACTTGTCACTGACTTCGGCTTCCGGGTTTCGTCACCGGTTCATGGCGCGCGCAGGCCGGACATTCTGAGGAAGCAACTGCCGGGACATCAATGGTGGCGAGCGCGACGCGCGGCACACCAGTATCGGCTCGTCCTCCGGAACGGTCGATGATGGATGCCGCATCGACGATGCGCGCCCCTGCGCTTTCCAATGCCTCAATCGTTTCGCGCGTTGAGCCGCCGGTTGTGACAACATCTTCAACCACCAACGCTGTTTCGCCGGTCCGCACGGTGAAGCCGCGACGAAGCGTCATCCGACTCGCTTCACGCTCAGTCCAGATAAATCTTGCCCTGAGGGCGCGTGCCACCTCGTAGCCAATGATCAGGCCGCCGATTGCCGGAGCAACTACCGTTTCAATGTTCTGTGTGCGAAATTGGTCAGCCAGTGCGCGCCCAAAAGCTTCTGCTTCCTGGGGATGCTGCAATACCAATGCGCATTGCAAATAACTTTCACTATGCAAACCGCTTGTCAGCACGAAATGCCCTTCGAGCAGTGCCCCTGTGCGGCGAAATCTTTCGAGTACTTCTTGAGCTTGCACTGAAATCTCACTTCCTTGCATCGAGCGTGTTAGAATGTTTTTCAATGCCGCCATACTCTAATCTGATACTCGACTCAACGCTGGTGCAGGACATAATCGAGATGTTGCGTTTACATGGCGGAAGCGCATCAGCGATTGACGTTGCTGATATTGCACTCAGCCTTCCTGATCTTGATCCTCAGTTAGCGGTCGCTGTTGTCTCTGATCTGATCAGAGATGACGGGCGATTGCGCTTAGCGCAAACATTAAGCGGTTCTCGCGTTGAGTTGTTGGGCGAAGATGCTGAAACTCTCTCGCTTGATAAAACTGACTTTGTTGTCGTTGATGTTGAGACCACCGGAGCCAAGACTCCGCCATGCCGCATCACGGAGGTTGGCGCTTACCGCATCAGCCGTGGACGTATCGTTGCCGAATTTCAAACGCTGGTCAACCCGCGAACCACAATTCCCCCTTTTATTGTTCAACTTACAGGCATCACCGATCAGATGGTTCGCCAGGCGCCGGTGTTTACCGAAATTGTTCCACGATGGTTGGAGTTTGCTGACACGGCAGTGCTCGTTGCGCATAACGCGCAGTTTGACGTGCGTTTTCTAAATCACGAGATCGCACAAGTTTTCCCGGACCACCGCATGGCAAATGCGCATCTATGCACCGTGTCGCTTTCGCGTCGCCTTCTGCCTACCTTGCCGAATCATCGCTTGCATACCCTCGCTGAACATTTTGCTATCTCTATTCGCAACCGTCACCGCGCCGCAGGCGATGCGCTTGCCACTGCTGAAATCTTTCTTAACATGCTCGACCTGCTACAGCGAAACGGCGTGCGCACTTTAGCCGATGTGCGTCGCTTTCGGTTAAAGCCTCACAATCAAGTTTTCAGCAGGGTTTGACCAACCCCACTCGCAATTTCAGTACGTGATCTTTACTTGGCCCGATCTACGCGGCCCAGTTCACTTGGTAACGCAAAGTGCTTTGTACAACATTAGCCTTGATGTGTCAACCGTTCAAGCGCGCTCAGTATTGAATTCCGGTTCGCTCACGCCACAGCAGATTGCGTCCGACGAAGAGGGCGATGAGCAGTACCGCCAGGCTGATACCGATTGTTGGGTAGTGTTCTGCCAACAGATCTCGAGCGCGCTCGCCGTAGCACGCTGCCAAATACCCTTCGAGCAGGAAACGAAAGAAGCGGCCGGCGGCAATCGCCAGCACAAAGCGCAAAATGTTTAAGCGAAGGACACCGGCTGTCACCACAAATAATTTGAAGGGAAAGGGCGGCGGCAGGATGGATGCGACAAGCACCGCCAGCACATCGTAGCGATCCATTAAGCTTTTAACACGTGCTTGTTTCGCTGGAGAGAAACGCTTGAGCGCTCCTTCGCCAACTCGACGCGAGATATAGTAGAGAACAATGCACCCGGCGACTGAGCCGAGCGTGGCAGCCACAGCATATAGGATTGTCCACCGCGGACGAGCCGCAGCGAGCAACATCATTACGGCATCCGGGCCACCCGGCAGAGGAACAAACGCTGAATCGAGTAGTGCAATCGCGAACAGGCCGAACGGCCCGTAGACGATCAAACTCTGCGAAAGCTGGACGAGATTATTTGTGATCTTATGTATTAACCAACTCAAATTGAGTTCTATTCCTTCCCCGTTGGCGCAAAACCTTTCGCGGAGGTTGATGCTGCCTGGCTTTTGCTCTTTGCAGCGTCAACCACTAGGGCAGATGAAGCGTCTGTTTTGGACATTGCCACTCGTTGACGGCGGTGATGCAGCAGATAGATCACGAGTCCCACTAAACATATTGCGGCGACCACGCTAAAGATCATCAACCCATTGTCTTTCATGAAGTCCAGCACATGCTCGCCGTAGAAGATTGCCAGTATACCTGCGACGTAGTAACGCACGCTGCGCGCGATCATAACCGTTATCGCAAAGCGCCACCGCGGGTATTCAAGTGCGCCGGCAGTGGCGACGAAAATTTTGAAGGGCATAGGCGGCGGAAGCATTGCCGGAACGGCAAGTGCCAAAAAACCAAAGCGCGCATAAGCACGTTCGACGCGCTCGATCTGCTCGCGCTTGAAGCGTCTACGCAGTACCGCCTGTCCACCGCGCCGCACAATTGAATAGAGAATTAAGCACCCGACAACTGAGCCAAGCGCGGCAAACAACGGAAAGTAGAAGACAGCTTTTGGATCGCTGTAGCAGCGTGCGACAACCAGGTAATCGTTGATTTCCGGAAGCGATAAAAGCGATGAGTCAAGCGCGCCGACCACGATCATGGCCGGTCCAGCCACATAAATCGGCATACTCACGATAAACCGCTGAAGCCACTGCGCAGCAGTATGCAACCATTCGAACATAAGACTACAGAGTTAACCACAGGCTGGAGTTCAAGTGAAGCGGCGACAATGAAAGGATGAAGGCGGAAGGCGGAAGGATGAATAAGCAGCAGACGGCTTTGCTGTTTTTACTTCATCCTTCCGCTTTCATCCTTTTCTACCGCACCGGAGTAAAGATGCTAGGGGTGTCGAAAGTCACGCCGAAGGTCACGCCGGAGCGCTGGCTGAAGTCCGTTAACCCGGCGATGCCGGCGAAGTCGAAGCGCAAGTTTGAAGCCTTAAACTGAAGCCCTAGACGCGCTTCTCCCTGCGGCTCAGTACCGAGTGGCGTGCCTCGCCCGCGCGTATTGGCGCGCCCGTTTACTTCGCCGACAAAGTTTATTTGGTTGTTGAACAGAAAGATACCGGCAAGACCGTAGAGCAGCACATCGTTCTGCGTAAAGGTTTCGAGTGGCGCGCTCAAAATCCCAATACCTATATTGCCGAATGTGTTGAGGCGACCCTCACGCCCGAACTTTTTCCCGAACAGCACTGTGCCGTAGGCGTTGGTTTGATTTTGGCCGATACCCTGCGCCTCATTTGAATTGGGGAGTTGCACGCCGAAGCGAAAGCCGAGCGAGGGGGCGTGACGGGTTTCGTTTCTCAATTTGATTTTGGTCGAGAGCGTGAAGTCGCCCGTGTCGTTGGTTGAGGACGTGCCGGGGGCAAAGCCGAGCGGGATCGGCGGTTGTCGCATAGCAGAGTTGATACTCAAATAGTTTTGCAGAGTGCCTTCGAGTTGGACTTCGACATTAGGAGCGAGGCCAACGTTAAGGCCGATCACGCCGACGCGCGTTAAATCGCCGGTTAACCCGGAAAGCGGGAATTTTGCGTTCTGCAGGAAATCAATCCCCGCCTCGATGCGCGCTGAGCCGGGCGGAATAATATCTACATCTTCCGTCAATAACGGACGTTGCTGCGCGTGCGCCGTCGCGGCGTAAACCACGGCCAGAAGAACTGCGCCACAAACAATTATGTAGCTGATGTGTATACGGCGCTGTGAGGCAACCCGTGAGCGATTCTTCAACAGAGATTTCATTGACCTAAACTGACCTTAGCAGTTAATGCTAAACATTAAGCGATTTCGATCCTCATTCGACAACGACGCGCGGATTGTAGTGGCTCGCTCCACACGGCGTCAACGCAGATGACCAGGACGGCAACGCCTATCTTACCGTTCCAGCGCTCAGCCTAAGTCAAGCCACTGTCAAACTGATCGACCGGCGTATTTCTACCTGACCGATCCCCTTTTCCATGTCTTGCCGCCACAGTCCGCAACAAAGCCTGAACCCGAACGAATTCAACGGCTTTATCAAAGCGAATGTACGGGCATGCGACTTGCCCCTGCTATGGCGTCGCACGAAGATGGTGCGTCCAGCAGATGGTGCTGAACATTTACCGGCAACTTTCAAGCTTCATTTATGAAACGTTCGTAGCCTTCGCTACCAGCGATAAATTGTTTCGCTCAAGTTTAGAGAATCGGAGGAACGGTGTAATGCAGTGCATTACAAACACAGCTACGATGGAGCATCATTTCGCCGCGCCGGGTCAGCTCTCAATCCAGACCCGAATGTTAACGGTTAATCCGTTGTCTCGCGAGGGTGAAGAAGAGGTGCTCGCATTTCTCGCCCGGCGTTCTGTAAGTAATGTCATCATGTCCGGTTTCATCCGCGACAACGGCGCTGTCAGCCCATTTAACCGCGGCACATTTTATGTTTGTCGCGACCGTATGGGGCAACTTGAGGGTATAGCTTTGGTAGGCCATTCAACGCTCGTTGAAGCGCGTACGGAAGCGGCATTAGCCGCACTCGCTCGCCATGCGCGAGAAGACGGCGCAAGCATTCAGACGATGCTTGGCGAGCAGAATCTCATCAAGTGTTTCTGGGATCACTATGCAACGCCTGCGGTCGCTGGAGCGACGAGCCAGACACCGCGCCGCATCTGCTCTGAATTAGTGTTGGAGCAACGGTTCCCCATTGGGGTTCTGAAAGGCGTGCCGGGTTTACGCTTAGCGACGCTTGACGATTTGCCGGAGATTATATCGGCAAACGCCGAGATCGCCTTCGCGGACACGGGCGTTAATCCGCTTGAAAAAGATCCGGTAGGCTTTCACAAACGCATGTCGCGTCGCATCGACGGAGGACGTATGTGGGTATTTAGCGAGGAAGGTCGTTTGATCTTTAAAGCCGACGTTGTCGCCGATACGCCGGAAGCCGTTTACCTCGAAGGCATCTACGTCAATCCGCATGAGCGCGGCAAAGGCTGGGGCACGCGCTGCCTTTCGCAACTAACCCGCCACCTGCTCGCTCAGAGAGTTTCCGCTTACCTGCTCGTTAACGAGGAGAATACTGCCGCGCAAAGGCTTTACCACAAAGCAGGCTACAAACAATGCAGCCGTTACCACTTGATTTTGGTCTAAGAGGGGTGGCAAAAAAGTATCGGGCAGCCGCCATCGGGGCGGAAGTTTTACAGCCCAGGACGTAAGTTCTGGGAATTGGTTAGTCCACGACTACCGAGATCTGCAAGGGCGATAGAGTCGTGCAGCATGATGTGATCTTCATGGAGCAGCAGTCTTAGTTTCCCTGAACCAGTGATCGCTCGTCCGCAGTAGTCGCCTGCAACCGCTCGTACTCCTGCGGGGTATCAATATCGATGTCGCCTTCCGGAAAAGATACACGCTCTAGGTCGCGGTTGTGCTTCGCGATAATCTGTTTCGCCCCACTGTCTCCGCCGAGCGCCATGAGTTCGGCAAAGCGCGCGCGATGAAACAAAGCCGGTACTCCCATCGTTCCCTTATACTCCGCAGCAACAATTGATTTACCCGTTCGCTCGTAAGTCTCGATGAGTTTGTCGATGAGTTGAGCGGAAACTAATGGCTGATCGCAAAGCATAATAATCAAAGCTTCTATATCATTCTCCGCAGCGGCGAGCGCTCGCACACCAACCGAGATCGAAGAACCCAAGCCATTCATCCATCCACTGTTCTCTACCACTTGCACCGTTCGCGGCATGAGCAGTTCGCTTAGTTCTCCTCTGAGACTTTCGGCGTGTGCACCAAGCACGACGATGACGGGACGGCACCGGGAAGCAGCAGCGGTTTCCGCGGCGTGACGCAGCAAGCTCCGCCCTCGATAGAGCAGCAACTGTTTAGGTTCACCCATGCGCCGCGACGCTCCGGCGGCCAACACCAACGCGCCGATCTTTCGCTCAGCACTCACAGCTCAACAAAGCTCCTACAATTGAAACTCTTGTGCTCGACTCAAAGGATGAGCATCTCCTCGTGCACATGCTTGAACGGCAGGCGAATCTTCACTCGATTCGGTCGGATGGTTATGAATCGGTTCGCGGCGATTTCTGAGCGACTCTCCAGCGCGATTAGCAAGCACAGCTTCTATTTCCGCAACGATTGATAAAGCGATCTGTTCAGGTGCGTCTGCGCCGATGTCCAATCCGACTGGCCCATATACGCGATCAAGTATTTCGTCATTTGGCACAACACCTTCATCCGCGAGTTCTTGAAGTAAGCGTTCGGTTCTTCTTCGTGGGCCGAGCACTCCGATGTACTTCGCTGCCGAATCGAGCAACGCGCCAAGAATCTCTTTATCGTGCAAGTAATTGTGCGTCATCACCACGGCAACCGTCTCTGCGTTAATCGACACTGCTTGCCGTACAGATTCCGGGCGACATAGGACCATCGCGTCAGCCTCCGCGAACCGCTGCTTTGTAAGATATGCGGGACGGCTATCAATCACCGTCACGTGATACGCAAGTGCCTTTGCAAACCCGGCTAGCGGCATAGCGTCGTGTCCCGCGCCAAAGATCACAAGCGGCACGGGCGGTTCGACCACTTCGAGAAAGACTTCGACGCTGCCTGTCGGTAAGTCATAACGCTTCACCTCCGAGCGACGGCGATGAAGGGATTCCCGCGCATCATCGAGCAGGCGCGCGGCGAGCGCGAAATCTTTGATGTCACACTTCGCCGCTGCACCATTGGGCATACCATTGGGCATACCATTGTCACCGGGAAGCGACTGCGTCCTCAGCATCAAACGCGCGCCTATCCGTGCTTCAACATTGCCCTCCACGCCGAACACAGTCGCCATCACACACGCTTCCCGCGCCCTCATACAGTCTTCAAGGAAAGAGATATGGCAGGTGTGCTCGGCGTAATTAAAACCGCTTCCCTGCCTTTCGTTCGCTTCATCTCTTAACTGATTCCTACAGACAAGCGGTTCAATTAAAATATGTACCACGCCGTTGCAGCCCAATCCGAGACCCCACACGATGTCAGCGCTCGATGTTGAGTCATACTTGACGACGACCGGCTGGCCTCGCTCAACAACCGCGCGTGCCCGCTCGCCCACATCGCGCTCCAGACAACCACCGCTGATTGATCCGACGGTTTGGCCGTCAGCCATCACCAGCATTCGCGCCCCTGCGCGCCGGTAGGTTGAACCGCTCGTCTTAACAATCGTCGCCAGCGCGTGCCTCGCCTCTTGCGGTTCCGTTCTCTTCAACTCTTCAATGATGCTTTGTAGTTCTTTCATTTTGCATGCCGTCGTTGCGTGTGTTCGCGCAACCAGTGTGAAAGTCATTCCTCCAGATATATAGTTATTGAATGTCCCTTCCGAGACCCGTACGACATACGTGTAGGACTTATGATATACGAATGCTGATCTTACCGAAGTGTGCGCCGCTCTCCATGTGACGAAAGGCTTCGCGGGTTTCTTCGAACGAAAATATGCGATCAACAACCGGGCGCATTTTATGTAAGCGGATAGCTTGATTCATCGCTTCAAACATTTCGCGCGATCCAACATAGATGCCTTGCACCCGTATGCCGTTCATCAGAATCGGCAGCGGATTAACCTCGCCGCCACCACCGCTCAACACGCCGATCAAACTTATTTGTCCACCCCGCCTCACGGCCCGCATCGAACGCGCAAGCGTGCCTGCGCCGCCGACCTCGACAACGTGGTCAACACCCTTTCCATCTGTTAGCTCACGCACACGCTTATCCCACTCAGGAGTCTGTTTGTAGTTGATGCCATCTGACGCGCCCATCTTCAGCGCTCGATGCAGCTTCTCATCGCTGCTCGATGTTGCAATGACACGCGCGCCTGCCATTACTGCAAACTGCAAGGCAAACAGCGACACGCCTCCCGTGCCTTGCACCAACAC
>JACCTF010000661.1 GCA_013812565.1 Pyrinomonadaceae bacterium
TTGCCACACTTCTCAGACAACAGCCGCCGTCTCGACAGATCGCAGATGCTAAATAGGCGTGGGTTTGGGCGGCGTTGAGGCACGCCCATGAGTGTTTTGTCGCGCGTTGCGACTCATGATACCGTGCGCTGCACACAGGGGCGGCGCACGTTTTGTTGTCCGCTTTCGACAATCGTTGCCTGATGACAAGTGATAGTGATGGCTAAATCAAGGAAGTAAATCAGCCACGAATTAACACGAAGCAGCACGGATAAAAGCTGTTACCGTAAAGGTTTCTGAGATGTATTCTTTCGTATCAATTCGTGTTAATTCGTGGCTTATCTCTCCTGACTAACTCACCATCCAAGTAATTGAACAGTATGAATCCGGTAATCGAACTTGATAACCTCGGCGTAAAGTTTGGCAAACGCGAAGTGCTCAAAGATTTGCGCGGCTCGCTGACGGGACGCGCCATCGGGCTGCTCGGACCAAACGGCGCAGGCAAGACCACGCTCATTCATACGCTGCTCGGATTCCACCCCGCTTCCTCCGGCACGGCGCGCATCTTCAATCAGGACATCACGGCACAAGCGAAGCAGATACGTGCCCTCATCGGCTACATGCCGGAAAGAGATTCTTTCATCGCCAAGATGACCTCTGTACGCTTCGTCTCTTTGATGGCGGAATTGTCGGGGCTTCCACCCGCCGCCGCGCTTGAGCGGGCGCACGAAGCCTTGTTCTACGTCGGGCTGGGTGAAGCGCGCTACCGCACGCTCGACACCTATTCGCTCGGGATGAAGCAGCTCGCGAAGCTCGCGCAGGCGATCGTGCATGGGCCGCGCTTGATCTTTTTGGACGAACCGACCAACGGCCTTGATCCGCCCGCCCGCCAACGGATGATCGAACTCATCACAGAAATTCGCGACAGCAACCGGGCGCACATCGTTCTCTCGTCACACCTGCTGAGGGATGTCGAGGAGTGCTGCGAAGAAATCTTGATCTTGAAGGCGGGGCGTATCGTTACTTACTGTAACCTGGAAGAAGAACGCAAACAGAATCGAAAGTTTTTGGAGCTTGAGACGCGCGGGGATACGGGGGCTTTCGCCGAGGCCGTCGGGCGTTTGGGTTGTGAGTATGCGTCGGGCGCTAATGGGCGTATTAAGTTGGTGTTGCAGAACGGAGTGGAGATTCGCGATCTGTACCGCGTCGCCGCTGAAGGCGAAGTGCAGATTCGTCGTTTGAACTACAAGCGAGATTCTTTGGAAGACATTTTCTTGAAGGCGATGGAGAAATCAGATGGCAGTGTATGAACAAACATACCGCCCGTATGAAGGAAAACTCACCCCGGCGTGGTCGCGCTTCCTTGTGCTGCCGCGCTACGCTTACCGAAGCGTTTTCGCGTCAAAGATTTTCGTCGCGCTCTTCGCCGTCTGTTTTATTTACCCGCTTGTCGCATCGATCCTGATCTACTTGCACCACAACACGAATGCGATGGCGATTCTACAAACGACGGTCGGCGACCTCGTGCCGATTGATCGAGACTTCTTCCATAACTTCGTCTTTGCGCAAGCGATGCTCGGTTTCTTTCTCAACATACTTATCGGCCCGCCTCTAATCTCGCGTGATCTGGCAAACAACGCGCTTCCGCTTTACCTGTGCCGCCCCTTCTCGCGCGCCGAGTATGTGTTGGGCAAGATGTCTGTGATCTTGATACTGCTGTCTATGATTACCTGGATTCCCGGTCTGCTGCTATTTCTTTTTCAATCTTACCTGGAAGGTGCAAGTTGGTTCGTGCAGAACCTTCGCATCGCGGGCGCGATTCTTGTCGGCAGTTTGATTTGGATTTTCATGCTCGCGCTGCTTTCCCTGGCCGTATCGGCGTGGGTCCGGTGGAGGATGGCGGCGAGCGCCGCGTTGCTCGGCATCTTCTTCATCCCGTCGGCGTTCGCCGGACTAATCAATAACCTGTTCGACACGCGTTGGGGAAATCTTATCAGCCTTCGTGCCGTGATTAGTGCCGTGTGGGCAGGACTCTTCGGAACCTTCGTCCGTCAAGTAAGAGATGTTCAAGAGTTTCGAAACGGGCGGGTAATCAGGGAAGTGATTTTAACCGAGCCGCCGTTATGGGGGGCATGGACGGTGCTTCTGCTGATCTGCTTGATCAGCCTTGTGCTGCTCGTTCGTAAGCTCCGAGCTTATGAGGTGGTGTAACAATGGACGAAACTTCCGAGCGGCTGATCGTCTTTGAAGACGTCTCCAAATTCTACGGGGAGATTCTCGGCGTCAACCGCGTCAATCTCTCTATCGCGTCGGGGATTACCAGCCTCGTTGGCCCGAACGGTTCGGGCAAGACTACTCTGATGAACTTGATGACGGGGTTGCTGCAACCGACGCGCGGACGTATACGGATTCTCGGCATCCATCCTCACGAACCCGAAAAGCTTTTTCGCGTGGTCGGTTACTGCGCTCAGTTCGATTCGTTTCCGCGCGGAGCGACCGGCTACGAGTTTATCCGCTCGTTTTTGAGCGTTCATGGTTACGGCAAAAAGGAAGCGGAGAACCTCGCATGGCGTGCGCTTGAGCGGGTTAGTCTTGTAGATGCAGCGCATCGCAAAGTGGCCGGTTATAGCAAGGGGATGCGACAGCGCGCCCGGCTGGCCCAGGCAATCGCACATGCGCCTTCAGTGTTGATCCTCGATGAACCCTTGAACGGCCTTGATCCATTGGCTCGTGCGGAAGTCATCAGGCTGTTTCGCCAATTGGCTGCCGATGGATTGCATCTCATCATCTCCAGCCACATTCTGCACGAAGTCGACATGATGTCCGATTGCGTGGTGCTGCTCAACAACGGTTACGTCGTGGCCGAAGGCGGGGTTCACGGAGTACGCCGCGAGATGGAAGATCACCCGATGCAAATTTTCATACGCTGTGACCGACCGGCTACTTTGGCCGCGAGAATCTTTGAACAGGATTCGGTTGTCGAAGCAAAGATTCACAAGGATCGTCAAGGGCTTCTGATCAAAACCCGCGACGCCGACCGCTTCTATCTGTTGCTGAACCGCGTTGTTCTGGAAGGTGCCTTGAACATCGAATCGGTTGCGCCGGTCGATGATGATCTGCGTGCCGTGTATGGATACCTGATTGATTCGGAGGGCGTCGGTAAGTGAATTCAACAACCGAGGTTCGAGCAATCGAGAAGCAAACAATAAATCTGCCGTGGAGGCTCTGGATTCGTCAAAGCATCGCGATCATGCGCATTGAGATGATGAAGAATTTTGCGGGGAAGCGCGCTCTGCTGATCTACGTGTTGGCCTTGTTGCCGGTGCTGCTCGTTACGGCTGTTGCGATCTTTCCGCCGAACGCAGAAGAGTTTCGTGATGCCGGCAACTTGAGCGTTATCTTCGCCGTGATCTATGAAGCTTTGATTCTGCGAACAGTCGTCTTCTTCGGTTGCGCGTGGATCTTTATGAATCTCTTTCGCGG
>JACCTF010000681.1 GCA_013812565.1 Pyrinomonadaceae bacterium
CCGTATCACCTGTCGCGTCTTAAATGGTAGCTAAAACTCACTTCGTAAGGCTGCGAGTTTCCAACGTACCTTGCGGCGATTGCACTCGCCGAGTGCACTAAACACTCCAATGTGACAGGAATTTTGGGAAGAAGTTCTTTTGTCTAGGCGATAGTTTTCATGATGATTAGGAAAGTAAGGTCAGTTGTGACTGCGGTGCGGTGGGAAGCTACAGTTGGGAGGCACTTATCCTAATCGACGTTATTAGTGACCACCGACTCGGCTTATGATATTTTTATCGATTAGCACCTAATAAATTCAGATCAGTATATGTCGGGCGTCGAGGAACTAGAATCTATAAGGGGGGGGCGCAAATGATTCGTTCGGCTGATGTCACTTTGTCTCGCTGGTTGTTTGTCGTGGCGTGCTGTCTGTTGATCGCCGTTTCGTGCGTCGCGCCTCCTGCTGCCGCCGCACAGTCGTCGGGCGGGCGACCGCCATCAGAGGCTCGGTCACGGCAGAAAACCCGAACGCCCCCCGTTCTTCCATCGCTGCGGGAGCAAGCCGCGGTTCAGCAGGAGTGGTTGAAACTACGCTTGGAGATTGTGCTGCCGCAGTTGATGCGTAGGCATAACGTCAAGATGTGGCTCGTGCTCTGCCGTGAGTACAACGAAGATCCGGTGTTCTTCTCGCTCGTCTCGCCCACGACCTTCGCCGCCCGTCGCCGCACGATCTATGTCTTCCACGATCGCGGCGGGAGCGAAGGCGTCGAGCGGCTCGCACTCGGCGGAGGCTCGAACGGCGGACTCTACACGGTCTACCGCGACCCGGAGGTCGAGAACCGCGAACTCTACGGCGAAGGGCAGTGGGTGTTGCTGAAGAAGTTGATCGCCGAACGCGCCCCGGCGAATATCGCCGTCAACATCTCGGCGACCCACGCTTTCGCCGACGGACTCTCGGCGGGCGAGCGCGAAAAGCTGGAGACGGTATTAGGACCCGAATACACCCACCGCATCGTGCGCGCTGAAGACCTCGCGCTGGAATATGTCGAGACGCGCTTGCCCGAGATGATGCCGACCTACCGCCGGATGATGGGAGCCGTGCATTCGCTTATCAGCCGTGCTTTCTCGAACGAGGTCATCAAGCCGGGCGTGACGACGAATGAGGATGTCGTCTGGTGGCTGCGGCAGCGTGTAAAGGACGCGGGGCTGGGCACGTGGTTTCAGCCGACCGTGCGCGTGCAAAGAGCCCGGAAGGCCGGCGTTAATATCCTCGCCGAAGATGCTCCTGTCGTGATAGAGCGTGGTGACGTGTTGCACGTTGATTTCGGCATCACCGCGATGCGACTAAACACTGACACGCAGCACATGGGATACGTCTTGCGATTCGGCGAGCGCGACGTGCCCGCCGGAATAAAGCGCGCGCTCCGGAACGCGAATCGCTTGCAAGATTTGCTGATGGAGCGCATGGAGCCTCGGCGCACCGGCAACGAAGTCCTCGCCGCTACGCTCGCGGCGATGAAAGCGGAAGGCATTGATGGCTCTGTCTATACGCACCCCGTAGGCGACCACGGACACGGTGCTGGTCCGCTCATCGGCTTGTGGGATAGACAGCAGGGCGTGCCCGGTCGCGGTGACGTGCGGCTGATTCCCAACTCGTGGTTCGCCATCGAACTCGCCGCGCGCACGCCGGTGCCTGAGTGGAATAATCAAGAACTCTGGGTCGGGCAGGAAGAGAACGCCGCGATTGACGGGCAGGGGCGCATCAGCTGGGTGCTGCGGCGGCAGACCGAGTATCACGTCGTGCGTTAACCTCGGCGCTTCGCGCCGTTGATGATCGTTGTTCGTTATCGAATAAGAGGGAGCTGGCTCATGCTTTCTCTCGTTACCTACCGCCTCATTAGAACGCCAGCGCGCGGATGACGAGGCGAAATCGCTTCCTCAACTCAACCTTCGCGACAAACTTCATAACCTGTATTTGGTAGCCGCCCATCCCTTTCGCGCTACGAATTTCTGATGCTGCATCCTCCCGGCGCATGCGCCAGGGCGGACGGCTGGAAACCGTAAGTTCAGAATCAGGGCGAGAAGCGCACCTTCCCTTCATCTCCCGGACTTAGAAAATTAAGCCGTCTTTATTTATCACTCTGTCCGCTCGGGCAAATGGAGCGATGTCCGCGTTTTTCCTAGGAAAAGAAGGGCTTCTGCGTAGCTACTCAGCTCGCTCGCTCTAATTTGTAACTCATTTGCTGAGTAATAAATACAGAGCTAAAATTAATTAAGTTCGGATTATAGAAACATCGACTGCAGAAAGAATTAAGCGAGTACGACACGAAATTTATACGAGGTAGGTAATAGAAAATTCAAAGGCAGGCTTAAATAATGTTTGCGGAAAGAGGAAATGATGAAAAATTTAAACATAAATAATGAAAGTCAAAACAATCTCTGCGACGAGAGGGTACAAGCACAGGTAACGGCGGAACTGGCACGCTACCACATGCTGCTGGCGCGGGGGCGGGCAAGTGCGCGCGCGACGTTCAGTGAGAACGAACTGTGGCTGATGGCGGACGCACTTAACGGTACGGTCCAGCTAGCAGAGTTCATAGAATATTTGTGGCATGAGGTTTCCGACGCATGCCATCTAGATGACTTGGATAGGAAATGGGAAGTTGACGGCAAAGAACTCGTGCGGAAACTGCGGGAAGCCGAAACCTCCACGATCTTCGCCCTCGCGGACGCCATCGAGCAGTTCTGGCTACGGGAAGACCGCCGCTCAGTGCTCGACACCTTCGACGAGCTTGACCTCGGCAAACCGCGTTTGTGCGCGTACCACTCTTTTGAGCGACCATCCGCCGAATACGAAATCGCGACGAGGTAGAAGGGAATTATTGCGTGAAACTAAATTATAACTTTAAGGGTAACGACAAAATTGACGACCGAGAAAGGTGAAAGTTGAATGGTAGTAAAAGCACATTTGAACGTCGGGTTATGTCGGCGCGGATCGTGTGGCTGAAATCGAGATCG
>JACCTF010000705.1 GCA_013812565.1 Pyrinomonadaceae bacterium
ATCAACCAAGGGGTACGTTGGAGGTAACGGCCATGCCGGTACAGAGACGTACCCTCCCCTGTCCCGGCTTGTGCACACACCCATGTGCCGCACACCTCTCCCCTACTCCTCTAACTTTCTCATCATCTTTGTGTTTTATAATCCCATTATCATTAATCTCATTCTCCATGCCACGAAAAAACAAAACCCCTACCCTTTATTACATCCCGACCATCGATGCTGACCTGAAGCTGAGAGCAGCTATCGAACAAATCTTAATTGACGAGTGCGCCCGGGCCAGCATCCCACCGACAGAAACTCAGCGGTTGGTACTGCGTGCCGGTCAGCAAATCTTTGAAGTAACCACCAGGCAGTAACAGATCATCGGCGAGTTCCGGCAGCCCCGGCGCTTATGACTGGATCAGTTCCCTTGAATTTGACATACCTCGGCAGCGAGTATATTTTGTGTTTTCACTTTGCCGTTGGTCATTCTTGCCTCAAATAAACCTCACATAACTGCAGTAGTCATCAGCAACAAAGGAGAATTATCATGCCATCACAGCCCGCACGAGCGGCGCAGGCAATTGCTGCCTCCGCTACCCCCACGATCGTGGAAGCCGAAATCCTCCTCGCACGAATACCTGAGATCTACGGCTCGATTGCACGTCGCGCTTTCGAATTTTTTGACAGCCGTGACCGCCAGCCTGGTCACGATCTTGACGACTGGTTGCGTGCCGAGTCAGAGTTACTACTCCCTGTGCCAGTGGAAACGACACAGACCGATGGTCAGCTCACGGTACGCGCTGAGGTGCCAGGTTTCAGCGGCACAGACCTTCAAGTCAGCGTTGAGACGCACCGCCTCATCATCAGTGGTCGAACTAACCTGACGGTTGGGCAACAGCAGGATGAGACGGCCCCTGCCACGCAGCGCTCCAAGGAGATCTTCCGTGCAGTTGAGTTACCCGTGATAGTTGATGCGGATCAACCGAGGATAACACTCACGGACAGCATCCTGACTCTTACCCTACCGATAGTGGCGACGAGTGAAGGAGCCCGCACAGAGATCGAGAGTGCCTGAGCAGCTTATGCCAACACGTTCATACTTGAACGCGACAATGGCCTCTCACCATCATTTTGCTACACTTTGATGCTGCTCGCTCCGTACATGGGCGAGCAGCATTTGTAAAACGGCTCTGCTACGAAAATACCTGCAACACGAGCTAGGCTTGCCGTCCTGACAAGCGCAGATAGCGATCATTGACAGATCATGCCTATTTGCTAGGCTACCTGTACCATTAACCCTCACCTTTATGACCACTCCCCCATACGAACAACTCAAATCTTATGAAAACCAGTGGGTTGCGTTACGCAAACCGGACCAAGTAGTCGTCGGTCACGGCCATGATCTCTCAGAGGCAAAGCAGGACGCTACACACAACGGCTATACCGATGTGATTTTCTTGAAAGTCTACCCGTTTGATGTCGCCTATATCCCCCACCTCCAATGAAGTTTGATTATCTCAAGGAGCCATACTCACTTGATACTCGAAAGCCGTATATCGCTCGTCCCATGATTCCGATTCGCTTGTCTTTGAAGGCAATGAAGATCGAGACCTTTGCCCTCATTGACTCCGGGGCTGACCAATCCCTGTTTAATGCTTCCTTTGCCCGTGAACTACTGATTGACCTAGAAGACGGGAAAAAACAAACCTTTCGCGGGATCGGTGAAGGTACTGTTGACGTGTACTTACACACGATTAAGTTACAGATAATGGGATCGCCGGAAGCACTAGAAATTGAGGTTGGATTTACAGAATCATCAGGCGTGGACGCCATCTTGGGCCAAGCAGACTTTTTTGAGCACCACAAAATCACATTCGAGCGATATAAGGAGCGGATAGAGATCAAGCCAAGAAAATTGCAGTAACGTTTGAGATCGCAAATTGCGATGTCAAAGAGCAGGGCCACTCCCCTGCTCTTTAACTTTTTTAAACTGTCGGACACCGTTCCCTCTGCCTCCCAACCCTCCAACAAATTAACCTTGTCAGTTATAGGGATTGCGCCACTCTGCCGCTCCCCTTACAATCTACGATAAGAACCTTGCCCCACGAATTCGATTAACACGAACGTTGGAGGTTCACCATGAATAGTAGGCTCATCGATGCTTTGGCAGTGATTGGCGGTGTGCTCTTTGGCGTGCTCGCCATTTGGCAGTTCTTACTCTTCGTCACCTTCAAAGATGCGCAGGGGTATCCTGACCTGTGGGGAGGTATCAACTATCTGTGGCTGTCCATTGGGGCTGCCGTCGTTGGATGTGCCTGTGCCGCCGGTTACATCCTGCGCCACAACACAGTAGAGGAAATCCATATCTCCAAGTAAGCAGAGGCTGTAGAACAGTGACAGCCTGCATGCATCCTCATCCGACATGCAGGCTGTCTTACTTTTGTTAAGGCCAGCGTGGTATGGGGCACTTTGCGGACAATCTCTTCCTATTGACTTAGCTTGACGAAATCAACCGGTACTTTATGATTGAGGTACTCCCCTCGCTCCTTCGGGAGCAGGGTGTGAGTCCGTACTGCAGATGCGGTTACGGCATCTAGTTTTAAGAAACCTTCTGATGCCAACGAAACGTTCTCAAGCACTAGCGACGACTAAGCGCAAAGCCACTGCTGCCAATTACGATAGTGCGTTGGCGGACATGGTAGCGTTACTTGAACACGCCCGACACGCTTCCGCCCGAGCGGTCAATGCGATCATGACTGCGACGTATTGGGAAGTTGGTCGCCGGATCGTCGAGCTTGAGCAAGGCGGCAGCCGTAAAGCCGATTACGGAGAGCAGTTAATCGACCGCTTAGCTTCTGACCTCACTAAGCGCTTCGGTCGAGGGTTCGGGCGACGCAATCTCTTTCAAATGCGCGCTTTTTATTTGACTTATTCCGGAATTGTGCAGACACCGTCTGCACAATTTGATCTTGCTACCCTCGGTAAGCAATTCCCCCTTTCTTGGTCTCACTATGTCAGCCTGCTTTCCGCTAAGACGCCTGAAGCAAGGGAGTTCTACGAAACCGAAGTATTGCGTGGCGGCTGGTCTATCCGGCAATTGAAACGCCAGATGAATAGCATGTTTTTTGAGCGCACGCTGCTGTCTCGCAATAAGGCCGCGATGCTGACCAAAGGCGTGAAGGCCAAGCCAGAAGATACGGTTAGTGCGGAAGAAGAGATTAAAGATCCCTTTGTCCTGGAATTCCTTAACCTCAAAGACGAATACTCAGAAAGCCAATTAGAAGAAGCGCTGATTCGTCACCTCGAAACGTTCCTGCTTGAACTTGGCGGCGACTTTACGTTTGTGGGACGGCAGAAACACTTGCGCATTGATGATCAATGGTTCCGCGTGGATTTTATTTTCTTT